>JBPCQG010000175.1:0-13053 GCA_050998315.1 Chitinophagaceae bacterium | reverse complement strand
ATACAACATCATTTTCTTTCTATCAATTCCATAATTTATTGCCTGCCGTATTTTCTTAATTTTCAGAGGAGAACTTTTTAGCAGATCATTTTTGCTGTCAAATAAAATTCCCAAATATTCTATATTGAGATAAGGATGTTTTTGTAACATTATTTTACCTTCCCATTCTTTTCGCAGTTCGCCTTTTTTTGTTAATACTTCATCTTTAAACGAAGCGTCAATATCATTAATAAAATCCAGCCTGTTTTGTTGAAATTCTAAAAACTCTGTAGCCTTGCTGTCATAAAATGTAACCTTAATTCCATCCAGGTATGGAAGTGCATTTCCAGTATTATCTTTTTCAAAATAATTTTTATTTTTTGTAAGAATCAATGCCTGGGCTTCTTCCCACACTTTAAATTGAAAGGGCCCGGTACCACAAGGATGGCTGCGAAAATCTTTACCATACTTTTCTACAACTTCCTTAGGAACGATAGAACAATATTGCATACTTAAAATACCAAGAATTGGGTTAAATGGTTTTAATAATTTTAATTGAAAGGTAGTATCACCAATAGCTTTAAATCCTTCAGCAGAATCAACCTTACCATTAAATATCCATGCACCACTGCTTGCAGTATTCTTATCAAGAATTCTTTTAAAACTGTATTCAACATCTTTGGCATTCATCATTCGACTCTTGCCATTTACAAATGCATCATTATCATGAAAAAATACATCGTTTCGCAAATGAAATGTGAAGGTTAAATTGTCCGGAGAAATATCCCACGACTTAGCAAGTGAAGGAACTATGTTTAAATTATCATTAGTCTCTACTAATGTATTATAAATTTGATGCGCTGCCCACATAACCGACTGGCTTTTTGCAAATGCCGGATCAAGCGTTGCAATTCCTGATGATTCGTTGTAACGAAAAATATTTTTGTTTTGCTGACGATTGTTACATGATACAAGAACGAATGACGTAAGGATAAAAATTGAAACTTTTAAAATACAGGGTTTAGAATTATGATTTCTTTTATTCATTTTTATAAAATGTAAATTAAATTTAGTTTTTCAAACTATGTCATGGGAAAGAAATCAAGGTTTATAATTTTATTTTTTTTTATTCTTTACCCTAAAATAACAAGTGCGCAATTTACTCATGCGGATACCTTACGTGGCAGCATAAATGCAGACAGGGATTGGTGGGATGTGCTCCATTACAGTGTTGGCGTTACCCCCGATTTTGAAAACAAAAAAATTGAGGGAAAAGTTGATATCAGGTTTAAGGTACTTTATTCAGGAAAACGCATGCAGATAGACCTTCAGCAGCCATTGATTTTAATGAAAGCATTCCTGGGAGACAGTGCCCTTGTTTACACAAGGGAAGGCAATGTATATTACCTGGATGTTCCTTTTACCTTGCAGAATGGGGCTATCAAAACATTGGCATTACGGTTCAGCGGCAATCCCATCATCGCTAAAAGCCCGCCATGGGATGGTGGCTGGATATTTCAGAAAGATGAAAAGGGACGCCCCTGGATGAGTGTTGCCTGTCAGGGGTTAGGGGCTAGTGCCTGGTATCCGTGCAAAGACCACCAGGGTGATGAACCGGATGGTGGCGCAAAACTAAGAATTACAATACCTGATACACTTATAGCAGTTGGCAATGGCCGCTTTACAGGCAAAACAAGTTATGGCGCGGGGACCATGACATGGGACTGGGTTGTAAAAGACCCTATAAATAATTATAACATTATTCCATACATAGGCAAGTATGTAAATTTTAATGAGGTTTATAGAGGCGAGAAAGGAAATCTGGATATGAATTATTGGGTGCTTGATTATAATCTTGAAAAAGCAAAAAAACAATTTATCGATGCATCAAAAACCATGAAGGCATTTGAATATTGGTTTGGCCCCTATCCTTTTTATGAAGATGGATATAAATTAGTTGATGCTCCCTATGCCGGGATGGAACACCAAAGTGCTATTGCTTATGGAAATGGCTATAAAAATGGTTATGGAGGAAGAGACCTATCCGCAACAGGCTGGGGAATGAAATGGGATTATATCATAGTACATGAAAGCGCACATGAATGGTTTAGCAATAATATAACATCAAAAGATATAGCAGATATGTGGATACATGAGAGCTTTGCAAATTTTTCTGAAACATTATTTACAGAGTATTATTTTGGTAAAAAAGCAGGAAGCGAATATGTAATAGGCTTGAGAAAAAAAATTAAAAATGATCTGCCCATCATTGGCGCCTATGGAGTAAATAAAGAAGGCAGTACAGATATGTATTACAAAGGAGCTAATATGCTACATACAATTCGACAGATAATAAATGATGATGCAATATTCAGAAAAATTTTAAGAGGATTCAACAAAACATTTTATCATCAAACCGTAACCACTAAGCAAATTGAAGATTACATGAGTAAGACTTCCGGTAAAGATCTTTCCAAAATATTTGATCAATATTTAAGAACAACTATGATCCCGACTTTGGAATATAAAACGGAAAAAGGAATTTTATTTTACAGATGGGTCAATTGTGTTAAAGGATTTAATATGCCTTTAAAGATTAATAAATTAAAGGATCAATTTAGCTTTATTTATCCCACCGAAATTTTTCAACAAACAAAGATCAATGACAAGGATTTAAAAGTTGATGATAATTTTTATATCAAAACAAAAAGTGTAAATAAAGTATCTACAGTAGACATTAAATGATTATATAAAAAAATACCCTGTTCTCATTAAATTCTATGATTTTACTTTAGCTACTTTATTTACTATTTACATTAGCTACTTTAGCTACTTTAGCTACTTTAATTACTTATTCACTCAACTGTATGTCGCAGATACGAAGGCAAAGTATCATATCCACCTTTTTTGTTTACCTGGGATTTGCCATTGGATTTATTAATACATATTTGTTTACCAGAAAGGATTCTCCCTTTCTACCTTCTGAATATGGGCTTACCCAAATTTTTATTGCAGTGGGCAACCTGATGTTTGCATTTGCAAATATGGGTATGACTGCCGTTATGTATAAGTTTTATCCATATTATAATGATAACCTTCCTAAAAAGAAGAATGATTTGCTCACATGGGCTTTACTAATTAGTGTTATTGGTTTTATTTTTGTTTTAATTGCCGGCTTCGTATTTAAGGATCTTGTAGTAAAAAAATTCATCGCAAACTCTCCGGAATTTGTTCATTATTATTTTTGGATCTTCCCGTTTGGCTTTTCAATTCTCCTATTTTCCCTATTAGAAGTGTATTCGTGGAATTTAAAAAAATCTATTCTCACTACATTTTTCAGAGAGGTATTATTTCGTGCGCTTACCACAATTTTAATTTTTGCACTGTCGTATAAAATGGTCAATTCCTTTGATTCATTTGTACGACTATATGCATTTACTTATGGCATAGTTGCCTTAGTATTACTTATATACCTGGTATCAAAAAGACAATTAAACATCAGCTTTACAATTAGCCGTGTTACAAAAAAATTTTATAAAAAAATTATATCCTTTGCAAGCCTGATATATTTTGGCGGGCTCGTTTATATGATTGCACAGTTTATTGAAACTTTAGTAATAATGTCAGTTATAGGAACAGCTGCTGCAGGAATTTTTGCATTAGCAAGTGTTATATCCGGTTTGGTGCAGGCACCCCAAAGAGGCGCAATAGCAGCAGCACTGCCGGTTTTATCAAAAGCATGGAAAGATAAAGATCATGCCAAAATAAACCTGATATACCAGCGTTCCGGTATCAATCTTTTAATCGCCTCATTAGGGGTGTTTTTAATTATATGGCTTTGTTACGAAGATGCAGTAAATGTGTTTCATTTAAAACCTGCTTATCATGAATCTAAATGGATATTTTTTTTTATCGGGCTTGCTAAAATTGTGGATCTTGGCACAGGGGTAAATTCTCAAATAATAGGTACTTCTATACATTGGCGGTTCGAATTCTTTTCAGGAGTTATTTTACTTGCCCTTGCCATTCCCTTAAACTACTTTTTTGTTAAAGAGTTTGGAATCATCGGCGCTGCATACGCTTATCTTATTTCATTCAGTGTTTACAACGCCATAAGAATAGTTTTTCTTAAAAGAAAATTTAACATGCAGCCATTCAGTATTAAAACAGCTTATGCAATTATCCTGGCATTTGCAGTATACACATTGTGCCATTATTTATTTTTACCACTTCACACTTTTGCAGGAATATGTATTAAGAGCCTGGTATTTTTGGCGCTCTATGGGGGCGGCGTGATATATTTCAATCTATCACCCGATGTATTGCCGGTATGGAAAATTATTCAAAAAAAATCGGGGATGAAAAAAAGGCGGAACTATGATTAATTGGATTAAAAAATTATAGGATTAAATATTGTTTTCCTTTTAATCTATTAATCTAACCTAATCATGGTTCAAGACAAACATACTATTGATTCACCCTGCCGCCGCCAATAAATTTCCTGCAATAATAACTATCATCCAAACTGCTGATCTTTACTCCCTTACTTGATGAAGAATGTACAAAATGATTATTGGTAAGATAAACACCAACGTGAGATACACCGCCACGTGTATTAAAAAAAACAAGGTCACCTGCCAACAGCTCATCCTTATTTATACGTTCGCAAATTTTATATTGTTCTCTTGCCGTACGGGGTATATCAAAAGAAAAAATTGTGGATAATAATGTTCCGCTGAAAGCACTGCAATCAATTCCTTTTTTCGTAGTGCCACCCATTCTGTAACGAGTACCATACCAATAATCAATAAAACTATAAAGAGCTTGATTAGTTAAGGCTTCTACTTCCACATCCATCATTATAGCATATTTAAATTCATTTGAATAGATATTTACTGCCGGTTCGGCAATTTCAATCACTGGATTAATATTGTCTATTATGGCTGAAGTATTTAAGTAGGAAATTGTATTTATTAAAGGCACATCATTCACAGAAGGAAGTGAAACGTTATCAATAAAATTTAAACCAAGTAATTCATTACTACTAAAATTCTTTAATGTATGAAGAGAATTTTGAGCTTTTATTATTCCTGTACCACATGCCAGTAGCAAGGCAACTAATGCTAATATATTTTTCATGCTATAGAAGGAGTTTGTAACATATATGCAGGAACATATATGCGGATTATAAAAGTTATTTTCTTAAGCATTGTAAAAGTAGCCCCGTCAATTGGTTTAGCCACACCTAATTGGATATTACGTCTTTTGCAGGCATTTCCATAACAAAATAAGTTTAAGAGAATATGTGTGGAAAACTGTAAAATTTCTGCCTTTTGTTTTAACGATATTTGCAGGAAAATGTTGTGATTCAACTTATATGAAATTCACTCATCTCCACGTACACACTCAATACTCGCTTTTAGATGGAGCTGCATCAATAAAAAATTTGTATATTAAAGCAATGGCAGATGGAATGCCTGCGGTTGCTATATCCGATCACGGAAATATGTTTGGTGTTTTTGAATTTGTAAAGCAGGCATACAATCACAAAAATGAAGATGGTACTTTGAAGGTAAAACCAATTGTTGGTTGTGAATTTTATATTACAGAGAACAGGCATAAAAAACAATTCAGTAAAGAAGATAAAGATCCCCGGCATCATCAGATACTGCTCGCAAAAAATGAAACGGGTTATAAAAATTTAGTTAAACTTACCTCCACCGGATATATTGAGGGGATGTATTCAAAATACCCACGAATTGATAAAGAATTAATTCATAAATATCATGAAGGATTAATTGCAACTACCTGTTGCCTGGGAGCTTTGATCCCGCAAACTATTTTAAAAAAAGGAGAAGCAGAAGCAGAAAACGAATTTAAATGGTGGCTGAATATTTTTCAAAAAGATTATTATGTAGAACTACAACGTCATGGCATTCCTGAACAGGATAAAGTGAATTTAGTTCTCTTGAAATTTGCGAAAAAATATGGTGTTAAAGTTATTGCCAGCAACGACTCTCATTATGTAGATGAAAAAGATTTTAATGCTCATGATATTTTGCTCTGCATCAACACAGGAGAAAAACAATCTACGCCGGCATCAAGAGAATTTACAGATGATGACGTATCAGTAAAAAACAAACGTTTTGCATTCCCAAATAACCAGTTTTATTTTAAGAATACTGCAGAAATGCAAACAGTGTTTGATGATCTTGAAGAAGCCCTGGATAATACAAATGAAATAGTTGATAAAATTGATTTGCTCGATCTGAAAAGAGAAATACTCTTACCGCATTTTACGGTGCCAAAGGAATTTACTTCACAGGATGAATACCTGGAACATCTTACATGGACCGGGGCAAAAGAGCGATACAAAGAATTAACACCCGAAATTGAAGAACGAATTAATTTTGAATTATTTACTATAAAAACAATGGGATTTGCCGGTTACTTCTTAATTGTAAGTGACTTTATAATTGCAGGAAAAAAGTTAGGTGTATTTGTAGGTCCAGGACGAGGCTCTGCAGCAGGTTCAGTGGTAGCTTATTGTATCGGCATTACTAACATTGATCCAATAAAATATAATCTCCTGTTCGAAAGGTTTTTAAATCCTGACCGAAAATCAATGCCGGATATTGATACAGATTTTGATGATGAAGGAAGGCAAAAAGTTTTGAATTATGTTGTAGAAAAATATGGCAAAAACCAGGTAGCACAAATTATTACCTATGGTACTATGGCTGCTAAAATGAGTATTAAAGATGTTGCACGTGTAATGGATTTGCCTTTGTCAGAAAGTAATGCTTTGGCAAAACTTGTTCCTGACCGTCCCGGAACGTCATTGAGAAGAAGTCTCCAGGCTCCTCTCACGGGAGAAAACTCTTTACAGGAAGATGGCGTTGGAAGCGATGATATTGAAAATATAAAAAAACTTAGAGAGATATATAAAGGAGATGATATGCAGGCGAAAGTTTTGCATGAGGCTGAAATTTTAGAAGGCTCTGTCCGTAATACAGGCATTCATGCATCAGCAATTATTATTGCGCCAAAGGATCTTACTGATCTTATTCCCGTTGCATCTTCAAAAGATTCTGAATTATGGCTTACACAAATTGATGGAAATAATATCGAGGCAGCCGGCGTTTTAAAAATGGACTTTCTTGGTTTGAAAACACTAAGTATTTTAAAAACTGCTTTGTTTCTTATCAAGCAAAATCATGGTGTGGTCATCAACCTGGATGATCTTTCTTTGGACGATGAAAAAACGTATAAGCTTTACCAACATGCAGATACCAATGGCACTTTCCAATTTGAAAGTGTTGGAATGCAAAAACATTTAAGAGATCTTAAGCCGGATACATTCAATGATCTTATCGCAATGAATGCTTTGTTCCGTCCCGGTCCAATGGCTTATATCCCAAATTATATAGAACGCAAACATGGCCGCGAGCCAATCAATTACGATCTGCCTGAGATGGAGGATATCTTAAAAGACACGTATGGTATCACCGTTTACCAGGAACAGGTGATGATGCTTTCACAAAAACTTGCAGGCTTCAGCAAAGGTGATGCAGATACATTGCGTAAAGCGATGGGCAAAAAACAACGTTCCGTACTGGCAGAAAAGAAAGAGCAATTTATAAAAGGCGGCAGTGCGAACGGATATGCTCCTGATACATTAGAAAAAATATGGCACGACTGGGAAGCATTTGCACAATATGCTTTTAATAAATCTCACTCTACCTGTTATGCATTGGTAGCTTATCAAACTGCATATTTAAAAGCGCATTATCCAAGTGAATATTTGGCTGCCGTTTTAAATCATGCAGGCAGTATTGAAAAGATCACCTTCTTTATGGAAGAGTGTAAACGCATGGGACTAAAAGTTCTTGGTGCAGATATTAATGAATCACAAAAAGGTTTTGCTGTAAATAAAAAGGGAGAAATAAGATTTGGCTTCAGTGGTATGAAGGGAGTTGGTGAAGCAGCGCTGGAAGGTATTATTGAAGAAAGAGAAAAGCGTGGGCACTTTTCATCCATCTATGATCTAATAAAAAGAGTTAACCAAAGAACAGTAAATAAAAAATCGCTTGAGAGTCTGGCTTATGCCGGCGCTTTTGATTGCTTTACAAATATTCACCGGGCACAATATTTTTTTGTCGCTCCCGGAGATAACGCCACCGGGCTTGAAAAAATCATCAGGTTTGGAAATCAATACCAGGCGCAATTAACAAGCAGTTCCAATACATTATTTGGTGATCTTCAAATGGAAGAAGTAAATCCTCCCAGGTTATATGAATGTGAACAATGGCCATTGATAAAATTACTGGATTATGAAAAAGACGTTACCGGTATGTTCATCAGCGGGCATCCGCTGGATAATTTTAAATTCGAAATAAAATATTACGGCCTCACTCCTATTGCTGAGTTTAATGAATTTAAAGAAGCTGTTAATCTACATCCAAATCCCGGAAGAAATTTTAGAATGGCAGGATTGGTGTCTGAAGCACAACACCGTATTTCAAAAAATGGAAATAAGTATGGTGTATTTTTTATTGAAGATTACACTGCCAAAATGGAGCTTACTTTATGGAGTGATGATTATGTAAAATTCAGTAATTATTTAGAAGCAGGAATGGTAATTTTTATTAACGGCTGCTTTAGACAACGTTATAATAAATCGGAATTTGAATTTAAAGTAAATAGCATCACTCTTCTGGAAAGCATGATGAAATCCTGCACCAGGAAATTACAGATAGAAACAAATCCAAAATTTATTGATGAAAATATTATTGGCTTTGTAGAAAAAAATGTAAAGAAGTTTCCCGGGAAGTCAAGTTTGAAATTTTGTTTGTCCGAGCCATCATCAAAGCTAAAAATAGGCATGTATACTTTAGAGAATGGGTTTGAAATGAATGATGAAATGGCAAAATTCCTGCAACAAAAACCTGAATTAGAAGTGCAGGTGGAAACAACCTAGGGATGTTCTTGAAACATGAGATTTTCCCGTCTCGCTTTCATCCCTCACCATTTTTTTAAGGTTTTTTACTTATCCTGATAACCTTATCGTTATTACCATTGCCGGTGCACATAAAAATTTTTCCATCAGGTGTAATACATATATCCCGTAAGCGCCCAAACTCACTCCTGTAAAATTCATTTACTTTTTCTACCTTATCTCCCTGGGCATTTAATTTAAGCTGGTATAAAGTGTTATCCTTAAGGGTTGTCATCAGTAAAGAATTTTTCCATTGGGGAATAAAATTGTTATTATAATAATCCATTCCGCATACTGCTAAAGTTGGTGTCCATGCATATATTGGCTCAACAATATTATTTGTTGTGCAGAATGATTGTTCAGCAGTTTCATTGCAAAATCCGTTCACATTTGGCCATCCATAGTTTCTTCCCTTTTGTATAATATTTACTTCATCGTCAGTATTGGGTCCGTGTTCAGAAGAATACAATTTGTTGTTAGCAAAAACCAACCCCTGCGAATTTCTATGTCCCCAGCTCCAAACAGGGCTTGCCGGATTTGGATTATCTGCAAGGATAGTGCCGTCAAGATTTATTCGGAGAACTTTACCATTTAAGGCAGATATGTTTTGCGGGCTGGATTGATTTGATGCATCTCCCGTTGTAATAAATAATTTGAGATCAGAAGAAATCAATAACCTGCAGCCATTATGTATACCCGAGGCACTAATATTATCAAGTAGTATTAGAGGATTGATCAGCGTAGAACCATTATAGGTAAAGCGAACTACCTTTTCAGTATAACTGCCATTATTATCATAATTATAGGCAACAAAAACATGCGGGGTTTTAGAAAAATCCGGATGAAGGACCATGCCAAGCAACCCTCCTTCTCCCATAGATTTTACATCTGCTATCGTAGTTACTAAACTCACACCCCCTGTGCCTGTATCAACTCTGCTTATTTTGCCGCCACGTTCTGTCATCCATAATTTGCTATCTGGTCCCCAAACTAATTCCCAGGGTTGGTTTAATCCCTGTGCAATAACCTTAGCCTGTAAAACAGCATCATTTACATTACTATTATCCGGAGAGGGTTGCTTGCAGGAGGTGCAGCATAGCAATAAAATAATAATGACCGAAAAATTAATGTTAAACATAAAATTGTTTTTAATTGAAGTTACTAAAAAACCATAGCCTTTACCCGGCTTCATGTCCGTATGACACATATATTATCAATTTGCGGCATAATAACAGTAGTGGATAAGTCAAAACATCTTCTTAAAATGTTTGGTTGTAACTTTGATATCTAATCACAAACAATAAACTTAAAACTATAAACAATATATGGCACACGAATTCACAGATGCAAACTTTAAACAGGAAGTTTTAGATTCAGAGAAATTATCAGTAATCGATTTTTGGGCTGAATGGTGCGGACCCTGCCGTGCAATAGGACCTGTAATTGAAGAGCTGTCAAAAGAATATGACGGCAAGGTAAATGTTGGTAAGGTAAATGTTGATACCAATCCGGAGGTTAGTATGAATTATGGAATTACTTCTATCCCCGCAATATTATTTGTAAAGGGTGGTAAGGTGGTTGATAAATTAGTAGGTGCACAACCCAAAGCTAATTTTGTAAAAAAGATTGAAGCGTTGAAGTAACAGGTATAAACCTTGAAGGTTAGATACGATTTAAAATTAAAAATGCCGGACATACACCGGCATTTTTTAATTCTGACCACAAATCTTCAATACTTGCGCCTCCCGTTTAGAACTTTTTAAGTAGCCACGGCTGGTGATAAATTTGATTAAGAACGATCTAATTCTTAGCAACGTTTCCTTTTTAGAGACGTTGTGCTACTATGGCATAAGCACTGCTATAAACCACAAAGGTCATAATTAAAGAATAAAGGTCATAATTTTTTAATTCTTAGCAACGCCTCCTTTTTAGGGACGTTGCGCTGCTATATATAAGCACTGCCATAAAGAATAAAGGTCATAATTTTACCGGATGCCCATCTTACAAACTATTCCCTACGATTAAAACGGCTGCAGGCAAAAGAGGAAAACGGTTTACTTTTAACGCTTCAGAACAGTGTTGAAGTTAAGCGGAGAGCCAATAACAAACTTCATGACGTTTGGAAATTATCATTTGACTGGAAGTATTGTAAAAGCATGCAGTTTATAAAGCAAAAACTAAATTATATGCATGATAATCCATGTAGTGGTAAATGGAATTTATGCAGCAGCCCAATTGAATACATTTATAGTTCAGCAAAATATTATTTAGCAGGCGAAGATGGTTTTTACATTGTTACTGATACGGCGGACATTGATAATACATAGATGCACAGTTTATCTGAAAGCGGTGCAACGTCCAAAAATGAGACGTTGCTGAGAAGAAAAAGCTCACGGGTTTGTTATAACTGTCACTCATTTAGAAAGTGCTTTCACTAACCTTTTTTTAAAACATAACATCTCAAAGCTTTACTTCCGGCACCTTTAATCAGGAACATGTTTGTATTTAAATACTAAAGGGAAAATTATTGCCAACACAAGTGCATATCCTGCAAAGGCAAACCATATACTTTGCCAGTCCCTTGAAAGAATATTATGTGTAACAGGATCGGTTTTAGTAAAATAATCAACTACTAAACCAGCACCATATCCACCACACATTGCCCCTATCCCATTTGTCATAAACATAAATAATCCCTGCGCACTTGCTCTTATGTTTGCAGGAGATTCTTTTTCTACAAATAAAGATCCCGAGATATTAAAGAAATCGAAAGCCATTCCATAAATTATCATTGAAAGAACTAACAGATATAATCCGCTGCCAGGGTCGCCAATTCCAAATAATCCAAACCTGAGTACCCATGCAACAATACTTATCATCATTACTCTTTTAATACCGAACTTATGTAAAAAGAAAGGTATGGTGAGAATAAAAAGTGTTTCAGAAATTTGAGAAATAGATAATAAAAGAATCGGATGTTTTACGCCAAATGAATCAGGATGTGTAGTTGAAAAACTATCTAAAAATGATCCTCCGAAGGCATTTGTAATTTGTAATGCGCCACCCAAAAACATAGCAAACAAAAAGAAGATGAACATTTTTCTTTGTTTGAATAATACAAAAGCATCGAGCCCTATTGTAGCCAGAAATGATTTTGTTTTGTTTGATTTTACAGGCGGGCATTTCGGCATTGTAAAAGCATAAACCCCCAATGCCAATGCAGAAACTGAACTAAATATTAATTGAGTATTATTTGACTTCCAACCAAAAAGATCAACCATCCACATGGCTGCAATAAAACCAATGGTACCCCACACTCTTATCGGCGGAAAATCTTTTACAATATCAAATCCTTTTTGTTCCAGGATAATATAAGAGACTGTATTGTTTAATGCAATAGTGGGCATGTAAAACATAGAATTTAAAAGCATTACCCAAAAGAAAATATTTGGATCTGTAACGGTAGATGCCCAAAGCAAAAGCGCAGCCCCAATTATATGACAAAGCCCTAAAACTCTTTCTGCATTTAGCCACTTGTCAGCTATGATCCCCATTAATGCAGGCATAAATAAAGATGCAATACCTAATGTAGAAAATACAGCGCCAATTTGAGCGCCTGTAAAATGCAATGTACCTCCTAAATAACCTCCTATTGAAATTAACCATGAGCCCCAAATAAAGAACTGCAAAAAATTCATCACGATAAGACGAAGCTTAATACTCATTGTATTCAGTTTTTGATTTGAAATTTAAAAAGCTGCAAAAAAATAAAATAAAGCATCTAATAGTTTTGAAAATGCGTAAATCAAAATACAATTTCATTTAATTTTCGTAAGATAATAGATTTAATAAATAATTCTCTCTGCATAAACGTATTAGTATAAAATAAATCTTAATTTTAAAACATAATAAAATATACTATAAACAGTTATTCTTTCATCCTCCGATTTCCATTTAAAAAACTTCGTCTGTATTGAAAAAAATAGTATTCACCTTTTTCACGGTAATTATCTTCACCCTAACATTTTCACAAACTAAAAATAAAGAAAATGGCATAACCCGTTGCGGTACTATGC
>JBPCQG010000112.1:0-2519 GCA_050998315.1 Chitinophagaceae bacterium | reverse complement strand
TAAGGATTTGTTTTACCATTGGAAATTGGGAATAAAATGATTGGATAACAAGAGCCGTGTGAGGTGAGAATCTCAAGCACGGTTCTGTGAGAAGCTTGGGCTGAAATGCCTTTGCTTACTCGACTTTCACTGCAGTGTCTAATTATTTAGAATATATTATCCGTAAAACCCCGATGCCCCTTAAACATCGGGGTTTCATTTCCGGCAGTTTATCAATTTTTTTTGTGTATTACAGGAAATGAAAACGCCGCTGAGACAATATGCACGATATTAGCGGTAGTGCTATTTTAATTCTTTACCCCAACTAATAAATCCAGGTGTAATTTTTTCTAAATTTTGTAATAGGGATTCTATAGAAGTTTTTTCATTTTTAGGAAAGGAACTGCTTACCAGCTCTTTAATAAAATTCAAGCCCTTTATATCATAGATTTTTACAACCAACTGAAAAAATTTGCTTTGAAACCAGCCATAGTTTTCCGGACCCACATTTGAATAAAGTTTTTCAAAATCTTCCAATGAAGTATAACGCTGCTTAGGCATAGTTCCAATGTTATGTTCGGTTAGCGTATTGGTCATGGTTGCAAAGGCAGGATCCTTTTCTCGTAGGTAAGCGTATGCGATGTAGCTTGCCAAAAATTCATTGTACCATTTATTAGGTTTACCCGGATAAAATGATATCTCCAATTTTTCTGAAATTAGGTGCCCTAATTCGTGCAGACCTATAAAATCAATATTCTTCATTTCTGCCTGCTCAAATGTATGGCCTGCCGATTTTAGTTCCTTTAATGTTTCTGCTTTTGCTAAATGTTTCGTTTTACCTGCACCGGAAGTAATTACACCCTCACCTAAGTTTGCCGGAAGGAAAACAACATGCGGTGAGTCTGAACCAAACGGAATATCAAAAGGGATTTTTGTTATTTGCTCCCAATTTGATTTTGTAAGAACAGCAACACTCAAATCTGTAGTTATATTAAGGTTTTTTTTATAAAACCGCATAGCATCCTGAATGTAAGATTTAACCACTTTTCCTCGTTTTTTATAACCAGAGCTGTAATAAATATTGATACTGCTTTTCAAAACAGGAATGTTTAATGCTTTTACTCTGTGAAGAGTAGAGTCATCTTGAGCAAATGATGTAAATGTGACGATCATGGAAATGAATAGGCTATATAAAATTTTAGTCATTTTCAAAGAGCGTAAACATGTTTTTAAATTTATCATGTACAATTATTTATATGGTTCGATAAAATTTCTGCTAACGTTGAGTATTTGCGAAGGCAGGGAATTCATTTCTCGTCTGCCGAACAAAAGTACGGCGATGAGAACAGCCGAAGTTTCAACGTCCAGCCCCACTTGCAGCAATACCAAAGTTATAGGCTGTGTTTCTTTCTGTCGTGTCGTTTGTCATTTGATTCTTTATGCAACTCTTAAAATTTTTTCCATCTTTTTGCCTTTCGCTAATTCGTCCACCAACTTGTCAAGATACCTTACTTGTTTTGTTATTGGATTTTCAATTTCTTCAATTCTGTAACCACAAATTACTCCTGTTATCAGTTGAGCGTTTGGGTTCAATTTTGCTTGCTTGAAGAATGTTTCAAAAGTAACTTTCTCAACAATGAGTTCTTGCAGTTTCTTTTCGTCAAAGCCGGTCAGCCACTCTATTACTTGATGCAAATCTTCTTTTGTCCTGCCTTTACTCTCAACTTTTGTGATGTAGTGTGGATAAACCGAAGCAAAAGTCATTTTTGCCATTCGCTCATTATGTTCAGGCGTTATTTTCATTTTTAAATTTGTCTCCTATATATTTTAAAAGTTATTTATTATCGCTTTCCAGCCGTCACGTTGCATTGTGTTAAAGTTTTGATTTCAGCGTTATGATTTTTTTTATCAATTCTAATGGCAACGGTTTGTCAAGCATAAAATGCAAACTGTCTTTTGTCTTTTTAGCTCTAAAAGTAGAAACTTCATCTTCAATTTCTGTCAAACCGTAAACTGGATAAAAACCGATATGGTTTTTGTAAGCAGCAAAGTATAAATGATACTTTCCAACTTTATATGCTGGCATTTTGTAACGAATACTTTCTTCTGTGTCCGGTAGCACTTCAAAAAGAGTTATCGCAAAGAAGTTAACTTCTCTTGAATGTTAGGTTCAAATTTCGATATGTATTTTTCTACTGTGGTCATTGTTTGATGTCGTTTAACATAGCCTATAACGTTCGAGGCTTGCCGCAGGGCTGGTATTTTATATCTGTCCGCCTGGCAACTAAAGCCGATTGAAAAACTGCTGATGAAGTTAACAACAAAAAGCTAAATAGAATTCGGTCAAGCCCGATATTAGCTGATAGTAGTACAATAGCCGATTGTTATTCCGTCCGCCAGCCTTGCGGCAAACCTTTTGTGTGTGCCCTGAATGATAAATATAGTTCTTAGAAATGGGAAGCCAGAGAGTGAAAGTCTCTTATGTGCGGAAGTAACGCTCCGAAACATTAGTAAGCCGCAAGGGTGATAACAGTAATGTT
>JBPCQG010000095.1:0-5414 GCA_050998315.1 Chitinophagaceae bacterium | reverse complement strand
GTATATAAATACCAATACCAAAGATGTTTGCCTCCATTAATTCATTCACCTTTTCATATACTGTATTTAAAATGGTATCGAGGTTGAGCGTTGATGTAATTTCCTTGCCGATCTGACTCAAAACCGACATGCTATTATACGACTGTTCGAGTTCAGAAGTTTTCTTTTCGAGTTCTTCATTTTTTTCCTTCATTACCACATTTGTGAGCCTGTTAATCTCTGTCTCCTGCTTCAGCTTTTCCATTTCATGCTGGATGCCGGCATATTTTTGTTTGTTTTCCTGCTCGTCTTTAAAGACCTCTGATTTATATTTATGAAAAAGCTGAAAATGATGAACAAACAAATCAAAATCCTTTGTGTATTTGTATAATTCCGAGAAAGCTTCATGAGCTTCATAGATCACAGCTTTAGCCTTAATACTTTCCGCTACATCAAGCGATTGCTGCAGGTATTTTGTTGCCTCTTCATAATTATCCTGGCTAAGAAAAATCTTCCCAATGTGCAATAGTGAATGAGCCATTCCTACTTTATAGCCAATTTCTTTACGTATCTCAAGACTCCTTAAAAAATATTCTTTTGCTTCTTCGGGTTTGTTTTGCTTTACCAATATATCCCCAATTCCAAACAGGGCATAGCCAAGATTTCCTTTTATGTTTTTCTCTTCACTTAAATGAAGGCATTCTAAATAGGTTTCATAGGCTTTATCAATCTGTTCATCTTTAAGATAGATCACTGCCAGGCTATCCAATACAGAAGATTGAAGATTAAAATTTTGTAATTCCCTGCTTAATACCTGTGCATTATGAAGATATTCAAGTCCTTTTTTGTGATTCCCTAATACTGCATACACATAACCGGCACCATTATAGGCGTATGCCTGGGCTTCTTTATTTCCCAGTTTTTTATTTTGTTGCAAACCCTTTAGAAAATAATCAAGGCTTTTTTCATAATTGCCCATGTAGTAATAAATGGACCCTATTGAAACCAGCGCCTGTGCTTCCCCGCCTTTATCACCCAGTTCTATAAACATATCGAGCGCCTGCAATGAATGTGATAAAGCCGTTTCAAGATTTGAGAGATAGCGGTTGCTTACTCCGATATTCCTGATAGCATAAGCAAGACCTTTTTGATAATTATTTTTTTCAGACAATTCCTTAGCCTCATTACTCAGATCAAGCCCTCGCTGAGGTTGTGTGACGTGTGCTTCCCATGCCTGCCTGTTTAGCTCATCAATTTTACTGATGATCTCATTATTAACCAGTTTATCATTTGCAACAGATGTATCCATAATTTAATTTATTGAACAATTGGTAATGTAATAATAAATTTTGCAAATTCGCCACCTTCTGTTTCCACTTTTAATTCCCCTCCATGCGCTTTCATAATATCATAGCTTATCTGAACCATGATTTATAGGATTTTTTGATTTATAGGATTTAAAGAAATCATATTAGATACGGTAACTGAATTCTGAACTCTGCACCCTGACCTTCCTTCGCTTCAACTTTTATTTCACCACCATGTGCTTTAATAATATCATAACTCAGCGACAAGCCCAATCCCGTTCCCTGCCCGGTGGGCTTGGTGGTAAAGAAAGGCTGGAAAATTTTATCTAATACTTTTTGTGGAATGCCATTGCCGTTATCGGTAACTCTTATTTCAAGCCCCCCCGCCCCCCGAACTGAGTTCGGGCCAGGCTCTGAAGGGGAGTTAACACGTTTTGTGCTAACCCAAATTGTTGGCTCATAGTTTTCTCCCTTGAGGGTCGGGGCTTTCTTTTTTTCCGCTACTGAGTAGAAGGCATTGGTAAATAAGTTAAGCAGCACCCTTCCTATATCCTGCGGCACGACTTCTATTTTACCGATGCCTTCATCAAAATCTGTTTTAAAATTTGCATTAAAAGAATTGTCTTTAGCTCTTAAGCCGTGATAACTCAAGCGTAAATATTCGTCTGCTAAAGCATTGATGTCTGTTGGTTCTTTTACGGCACTCCCGCTACGGCTATGTTGCAGCATGCCTTTTACAATTGCATCTGCACGTTTGCCGTGGTGGTTTATTTTCTGAAGGTTTTGTTTAATATCAGCAGCAATAGACAAAATTTCTTCTCTATCGCTTTTCAAAATGGCATCTTCCATTTCATCAATTAACTCATTGCTTACTTCCGAAAAATTATTGACGAAGTTTAACGGGTTTTGAATTTCATGTGCAATGCCCGCAGTAAGTTCACCAAGGCTTGCCATTTTTTCTGATTGAATGAGTTGAGCTTGAGTGGATTTCAACTGACCATATGCCTGTTCAATTTTGAGTTTTGCTTTTTGCTTTTGCCTGTTATTCCAAAAAAGAAAACAAGCCAGCAGCATAAAACCTCCAATAATGCCATATTGTAAATTGCGGGATCTTCTTGAAGCAGCATCTTTTATTTCCTGTTCGCTTTGAGCCATAAAATCTTTCTTCTCCTGTTCCAATTTAATTCTAGTACGTTCACTATTTTGTGAAATATTAATGTTGACTGTCTCATTATAAAGGGAATCAAAAATAAGCCGATACTCCAGTGCTTTTTTGTACTCCCCGAACGTATTGTGATAATCAAATAAGGCGAAATAAGCATCCCCAAGCTCCTTTTTCAGGTTTTTTTGCTTTGCTAATTCAAGTGCTGCATAAGCATAATAAGAAGCACTGTCCTTTTTCTTCAATTTACAATAGTTATGGCTTATACTAGCCATGGTATAGGCGATCCAGGGATAGCTTTTTTCTTTCTCCCATAATAATAATTCCTGCCTGAGATAACTTGAAGCCGATTCAAAATTTTTACTCTTGATTTGTATTTCTGCTTTCATGTCAAGTAACTTTGCAAGTTGTTTATTATTATTCTGCGCAATAGCCATTGGCAATGCTTTACCTAAAATTTCCTCGGCTTTATCCTGTTGATTTTTCCTAAAATAAATGTCTACCAAATTTGTCAGCGCTGACAAGATCATTTCATTGTTTTTTAAAGCGTTTGCAGCATTAAGATATTTTACAGCATGATATTCTGCGAGGCTATCATTACCCATTAACCGGTAGCTACCACTTAAGGATGCATGGGCTATTGCAATTAAGTTTTCATTGTGTATCCTTTCAGCAATATTCAATGCATAAAGAGCCGTAGCCGCTGAACTATCATATTTTGTTTCCGCAGACTGCAAATCATCTAAACCAAGTAATCCTTTGATATGACCAACATCCCATTTCAATTTTTCAGCCAATTCAATCCCTTCTGTGGCAAATTGTTTGGCTCCCCGCAAATCATTTTCCTGCCATAAGTTTGTTGCAATGCGGTACAGCAAATTGACATAATTAGTATCTCTCGTCTTTTGTTGTTGAAGTATGGTTTTTAAACTATCCGATTGCTTGTTTTGTGCAACGCAGGTAGTGCAGAGAAAAGAAAAAATGCTGAATAATATAATGATTGGTCTCATGTATGGCTATTGAATTGGTATTTGAATAATAAATTTTGTTCCTTCTCCTTCCTTCGTTTCCACTTTTATTTCACCGCCATGTGCCTTTACAATATCATAGCTCAAACTTAATCCTAATCCTGTTCCCTGCCCGGTGGGTTTGGTTGTAAAAAATGGTTGAAAAATTTTATCCAACACTTTTTGTGGGATGCCGTTGCCATTATCAGTAACTCTTATTTCAAGCCCCCCCGCACCTGAAGGGGAGCTAACACGTTTTGTGCTAACCCAAATTGTTGGCTCATAGATTTCTCCCTTTAGGGTCGGGGCTTTCTTTTTTTCTGTAACTGCATAAAATGCATTGGTTATTAAATTAAGTAATACCCTGCCAATATCCTGCGGAATGATATTGATGTTGCCAATGCTTTCATCAAAATGTGTTTTCAATGTTGCATTGAATGACTTGTCCTTTGCTCTTAATCCGTGATAGGCTAACCTTAAATATTCATCAGCCAGTTTATTAATATCAGTTGGCTCTTTTACACTACTGCTGATGCGACTATGTTGTAACATGCCTTTTACAATTTCATCTGCCCGTTTGCCATGATGCAATATTTTTTCCAGGTTTTGTTTTACGTCATCTGCTATGGCAATGGCATCTTCTTTATTATTGTTTGCCAGTTCGGTTATCATTTCATTCAATAACTCAGTATTTATTTCTGAAAAATTATTTACAAAATTTAGAGGGTTTTGTATCTCATGGGCTATGCCTGCAGTTAGTTCTCCAAGGCTTGCCATTTTTTCTGATTGGATAAGTTGAGATTGGGTAGCTTTTAATTCCCCCAAAGATTTTTTTAATTCTATTGTTCTTTCATCCACCAGTTTTTGCAATTCTTCATTTTTACGTTGCCATTCGTTTACATGCCATGTATCGTTTTCACTATTTTCTGGTGGTATGGAAGCATGCACATGAACTGCCATCCATTTTTTGTCTATGTATTCTAAAACAGAAGTAACTCTTACAAATAGCTCTTGTCTGTCTGCATTAATGAGCATTGTTATTTTTAATTCTTCCACAATAATTGCAGTGTCTTCATTTGAAGATATTCTGCGAAAAACGGGGGTGAATTCAAAACTCATATTAATACCAGCGGATTGCTCCTTTGTCCGTTCTAAAATCTTTTGAAAATCAGCAATGGAAAAAAGTGTTTCATCTATAGCAGTGCCATAACCCATTATATCTTCTACTAGAAATTCATCCAAATTGCCAATGTGCATGCTTTTAACAAGTGCATCTATATATTTTTGATAGG
Organism: Chitinophagaceae bacterium; assembly: GCA_050998315.1. Taxonomy (GTDB): domain Bacteria; phylum Bacteroidota; class Bacteroidia; order Chitinophagales; family Chitinophagaceae; genus Ginsengibacter. The sequence goes on along the minus strand of JBPCQG010000095.1, from coordinate 667 downwards.
TCTCGTTTAGTTGATTCTGTTTTTCAGTGGTCATTTTATCTAGGTTATTTTATGCTGGTAATTGAATGAAAAATTCACTTCCTTCCCCCTCTTTCGTTTCCACCTCTATCTCCCCACCATGTGCTTTTATAATATCATAGCTTAATGATAAACCCAAACCAGTTCCCTGTCCTGTTGGTTTTGTTGTCAAGAATGGTTGGAAGATTTTATCCAATACTTTTTGTGGTATGCCATTGCCGTTATCCTTTACTCTTATTTCTATTTTATTATTTATTTTTTCTGTACCTACTGCAACAGTTGGTTCATAATTTTCAGTTGTTTGCCCTTTCTTTTCTGATACAGCATAAAATGCATTGGTAATTAAATTAAGAATTACCCTGCCAATATCCTGCGGAATGATATTGATGTTGCCAATAGTTTCATCAAAGTCGGTTTTAAAGTCTGCATTGAAATCTTTGTCTTTTGCTCTTAAGCCATGATAACTTAATCGTAAGTATTCATCTGCTAAAGCATTAATGTCTGTCGGTTCTTTTTTGCCTGTGCTTGCTCTTGAATGTTGCAGCATTCCTTTTACAATTGCATCGGCACGTTTGCCATGATGATTGATCTTAGTTTCGTTTTCTTCTATGTCAGTTGCAATGGCTTTTACTTCTTCTATATTGCCTTT
>JBPCQG010000078.1:0-11471 GCA_050998315.1 Chitinophagaceae bacterium | reverse complement strand
ATATATATGTGATAGTGCATAAGTCGCCTTCCATTTTAAAAAGGGTAGGGGAGGCTAATAAAAAAGCTGATGTAGCATAATCTAATATGCCATGAGTTTTTGAAGAAATTATTTTCATATATTTTTTAATTAATAGCCTGTAAGGTAGTTAATATAAAACGTGTGTATTAGTTTTTAGGAAATGGATTAGTTTTCTATAATGTAATTCTCTATTTTGGTTTACTCTTTTATTTAAGCTTTACATGAGAAAATTAATTTTCTTTTTTGCTTGTTGCTCTTTTAGGTATTGCAGCTACAAACTTTTCTTATGGTTTGTCAATTCATAAAACTGTAATAGATAACAACCCGAATGATGCCGTAAAATATGTAAGCGTTAGAGAATTTTTAAAACTTTCTGCAAAGCAATTGATTGAACTAACAGGGAAAAAAATAAATACGCGGGATAAAATATTATTTGCGATTGCGAAATTTCGTATAAAACATGAGCTAAAAAAGCATCCTGATCTTCAAGTAACGAAACCTCCTTTTTTTAAACGAAACTCTCCATTTCAGAAAGTGCTGTTTTGGATATTGATCGGATTATTTGCACTTCTGTTATTATCCATTTTAATTTTTGGACTGAAGCCAAGATAATAGTGTGAAAGGTTATATCGTACTAATTTTTCTTTTGCACCTTAAAAGCATACTGAAATTTTACAACTATTTTCTTCTTGAAGCTTTCCAGTAATAAATAATGCTGTCAGCATTTACATACATTTCTTTACGAAACGAATATTGAAGACCGGTATATTTTCCATTCATTACACTTTTATAATCAACTCCTTCTTTGTAAATAAGAATTTCCCCTCTTTTTCCGTCTGTAACTGTACTATCTGGCTGCCCCCATGATTGTATTAGCTGCGCCTTTGAATGGTTGAGCCATTTATTAAATAATGCATCTTCCTTTGCATCAAGTGCATCAAGTGTTTTTTGAGAAGGACCGCAACTTATGATTATTGCTATTGTGCTTAGAAGTAAAAGATATGTTTTCATTATTGTAAATTAATAAATAAAAACACAACCAGCTAAATCGCAGGATTTGAGCGAGAGCAAATTGAATAAGGGTTACCTTCAAGGGTCAATATGTTAGCTCACCGTAGAAGCTTTTGCTACCTTACTTTGCTGCCCACAGCCAAAACTATCTATCTGAGATATTTAGAGGAGGATAACACTATTATTACCACCAAGTCCATTAGGGTGTTGCTCATCGGCTTCCGGTTCGTTCAGCCAATCTGCCTGGTTAACAAGATATTTAAATTCGTGTTTCAAATTTTTTGGTAATGATACATCACAGCTAAAAGTGCCGTCCTTTTTCTTACTCATTACAATAGAATTTTCCCAATCGCTGTTTAGTCCAAGTATTTCTACAGTTTCGGCATTTTCAATGTTTATAACGAATTTCACTTTGCAATAATCCTTGGTTTTAAAATATGTTTTTTGTACCATTTTTAATTTTAAGTTGTTTTACAACGGTTAATACAAATATTAAAAAAAGGTAACCCTCAATGAAATATCTGTGGAGGCGTATTATATTAAGAGAAATCAAAGGAGAGCTATTGGGTAAGATCAACCCTCTATTGTTGTGCAAAAGTTTCCACTCGTCTTTGTAAATGAAGAATTTATTTCTGCTATCCAACATCGGGGTTTCATTTCAGCTAAGCTATCAATTTTTGTGTATCAAATAGGAAATAAAAACCCGCTGAGACAGATACTCGTCTTTGTAAATGAGAATTTGTTTCTTCTATAGAACTTATTTATGGCTAAGGGCGATTAAAAGTATTTTTCCCAAATGATATCCTTAATATTTCTCTACCAACCAATTCCATAATCCTCTCCGTTATTGCTGCTTCCTCCCCACAAAGTTCCATGTCCCTGGTCTAAATATATAGCATTGATAGGGCCACTTGTTCGGCTACCAAGGCTTATCTTATAACCCATTTTTTTTAATTCATTTCTTACTGAATCGGATGTATTGTTAGAGAGTAGAATCTCACCCGCCCTGGGTATGCGGTCTTGTATTTTTGTGCCGCCCAGAGACAGCCATAATTGATTTGTATTAAAATTTGCAGCTTCTGCAGCCTGTTGAACAGTCATACCAAACTCCACAATATTTAAAAAGAATTGCAATAAATTCTGATCCTGCGTATCGCCACCCTGAACTGCAAAAGCTAAGAAAGGCTTGCCATCTTTTAAAGCAAGTGTTGGTGTAAGAGTAACCCTGGGATGCTTACCCGGTTCTACTACATTGAATGGATTTATGGTAGCATCCAAAACAAAACTTTGCATTCGCTGGCTCATACCTACGCCTGTATGACCTGCAATACATGCAGGCAGCCAGCCGCCGCTTGGCGTTATGGATACTACCCAGCCTTCCTTATCAGCGGCCACAACAGTTGTAGTGCCACGCCATAATCTATCCATATATTCAGCATCTGTAAACGAATTGGTGTTTATATAAGAAGCCGTTTGGCTTCTGTCGTGCGCAGGTATTGCGTTTCCCTTTTTTATCTTAGTGGTATCACTTAAAAAATTTCTTTGTTTTAATAGATCTACATATGGATTAGTTTTTCCTTCATAAGGATAAGGATCGCCGGGGCTTGCGTGTATATCGTTTTTATCAAAGGTTATAAGTGATGCTCTTTTTTTTGCGTACTCTTTATTCAGTAAACCTGTAATCGGTTCTGAGGGAGGAAAATAAGGATCGCCATAATAAAAATCACGGTCAGCAAAAGTTAAATTCATGGTTTGATAAAGCGTATGAATGTAACGTGAGCTGTTATAACCCATTGCTTTCAAATCAAAATTTTCCAGTATGTTCAGCGATTGTAATAACATTGGTCCCTGAGTCCATTGTTGCAACTTATATACTTCAATCCCTTTATAATTTATATGCAGTGGTTCCTCTTCAACAGGTTTCCATTTAGCAAGATCTTCCATTGTAATTAATCCTCCCTGTTCCTTACAGCCACGAACAAATTCTGTTGCTATGTCTCCTTTATAAAAACGATCGTTCGCAGCCATGATAGCCTGTTCACGAGTCATCTTTTTCGTTAATGCATTTTGCTCCGCTTCCACCATTTTAGTTAGCATTTCCAGCAGATCTTTTTGCACAAAAATTTCTCCTGCCTCAGGCGCTTCTCTTTTCTCTCCGGCATGCGGAAAAAATACTGCTGCTGAATAAGGCCATTCTTTAAGCATTTTTTTATGACGCTCCATGCTATTGGCTGTTTGTGCTTCTATTGGATATCCTGCGGCAAGCTGCATTGCAGGGGCCAAAACTTCTTTCAAACTCATTGTTCCATATTTGGCAAGCATCATACACAGTCCTCCTGCAGTTGCCGGTGTTGTTGCAGCAAGCGGGCCATACTCAGGTGGGAAATTAAATCCTTTGCTTTTGAAAAAGGCAGCAGTGGCACCCGTAGGTGCTACTCCCAATGCATTTATGGCAATTACTTTTTTTGTTTTTGGATTATAAATAAGTGCCTGTGTTTCCCCACCCCAGCTTAATACATCCCACATGGTGCAGGTAGCTGCAAGCATGGCACATGCTGCGTCAACTGCGTTACCACCTTTTTGAAATATCATAGAGCCTGCAGTAGCTGCAAGCGGCTTTCCTGTAATAGCCATCCAGTTTTTACCATGCAATGGCGGTTTTTGTGTTTGCTGTGAAGAAGCAAGTAGTGAGTAGCAAGCAGCAAATAGTAAGAAGGAAAAACATTTCATATAAAATTAATTTGAATTAAAGTTACTTAAAGAAACAAATACCAATAATAAACCATACTATCTCTTTAAAGTTTTCTCATAAGTCTCTATCCAATCTTTCACTGTTATTTTTTTACCAACTCGCCAATTAGTTCATAAGGAATGTGTTCCGGTTTTTTAAAACGGATACAAGCTTTACCCATATCTAGTTTTGCAGTGCTATGTTTAGGGTATTCATCAGTAAACCATTTCAGCAATTTGAGACTTCCGTAAATACCCATGTGATAAAATGCTATAAAGTTTTTTTGTGAAGCAATGTTCATGAAACTTAATGGCAATTCGGGGTTGAGTAATAGCCAGGGGGATATATTTCAAGAGGTACCACGTAGCCAAGCATACCATAGCTCATTGTTTCCTTAAATCCTTTAGGTAGATTTTTAAGTACTACATTTCGTAATTCTGTAACTGCCACTTTTCTGTCTGCTGGTAATTCTTTTAAATATTGCTCAGGGGTTGTTGCTTTAGACGTCATGCTAATTTAGTTTGGTTTTTATAAATAATCATAATGACTTTTCCATTACTATAAACTCAAGTGGTTGTGTTTGAACGCTCAATGCCGGTTCATCTCCAAATGGCAGCTTTTTACCGGTATTATGATAGCCATGTCTTTGATACCACGCAATTAATTCATGACGCACTGAAATTACCCTCATCTCAATAGCATCACATTTTTTTTCAACTGCATACTTTTCGGACGCTTTTAAAATTTTTTTGCCCATGCCGCCGGCCTGTAATAAGGGTGATACTGTGAGGATTCCCAGATACATTTTGTTATCGTTTTTTTTAAGATAAACACAGCCCACTAAATTATTATCATCGCTGCAACATTTTAATATTACAGAAAATGGTTCATTAATAATTTTTTTAAGCCCATCAGCATTTATTCTTATACCATTTAGCAGATCTGCTTCTGTTGTCCATCCTTTTTTTGATTTCTTCTCCCCGGTAAGCGCTGTTTATTAATATTTCCAGTTGAGGAATATCTTGTAAGGCTGCTTTGCTGATATTCATTATAAATTATTTGGTTCCGCCAACAACCCATGAAGCATAATCAAGCTCCAGGCCCTTACCAGTTTTATATTTATCAGAAAGTTGCTCAACCTCATTTTTAATTTTTAGTTTCATATTATCATCAGCTTTGCTTAGTGCACCAACCACAGGCGCAGCTACTTCATTCATCATTTGCCAGAAATTATTAAAATCATCATACACCACTTTGCCGGAGATGAGTTTTTCATTAATATTTTTAAATCCTGATCTCTCCATTAAAGATTTTATAAACCCCGGCGCTGCACAACGAAACATTCCTGGTGCCCCGGGAGGCGGAGGTGGTATCTGCATATTTTTATTAATGACTCCCATAATGGAGGTAACCCAAACATTATTTTCAGGGCCTGCCCATACTGATGTTGCCATCTTACCTCCTGTTTTTAAAACCCTGAACATTTCATCCGATGCCAACTGCATATCCGGAAAAAACATAAAACCCATTCTGCAGCTTATTTTATCAAACATGTTTTCATCAAAAGGCAATTCACATACATCACACGTTTTGGTCTCATAATTTTTTAATTGTCTACTCTCAGCGTTTTCCTTTGCAATAACAAGCATTTGGTCCGCCACATCAGTGCCTGTTACTTTGCCTTTCTTTGCCATTGCAGCAATGGAAAGTCCCGGCTCTCCTGTACCGCTTGCTACATCAAGCACCACATCATCCTCTTTGATGTTTAATTCGGTAATGATGGCATCTCCCATTGGCTGTAAAAACTTCATAGTAAAATCATCCCATTTCTTCCATCCGGGAGAAAATTTATTCCATGTTGCCTTCTGTTGTTCCCTTATTTCGGTTAATTGTGGTTCCATAAAAAAAGTTTTAGAAAACAAAAGTATTTTTCTTTGTTGAATGTTGAAACAAAAAAATATGTATGATAATTATCTTTTTTAAATTAGTTATTTGTATAAATTTAAAAAAGGCCTAATTTGGATTTATAATTTATCAGTATGAAATATTTATTAGTTGCATGCATGCTTTTTATAAGCGCCAGTTCTATTTCACAGGATTGTAAAAATTATTACTACCTGCAGAATAATAAAACAATTGAAATGACTATATTTAATAAAAAAGGGGAAGCTGCGGGTAAACAGGTTTACACCGTTTCAGATTACAAAAATTCCGGCGGTAGTTCTTCGGCAACCGTGAATAGTGAGATGTTTGATAAAAAAGGAAAATCTATTACCAAAAGTGTAAGTATCGTTAGATGTACCGGAGGTGTAATGATGATGGATATGAAAATGAGCATGCCCCAGGGGCAGGCATATGGCAATACAGATGCAAAGGCGGAAAACGTTTACCTGGAATACCCCGCGTTTATGAATGTTGGCGATAATTTGAAAGATGGGCACATGGAATTAAATATGGATAATAAAGGAGTGAAACAAGCGCTTACGATGGATGTTACCAATAGAAAGGTAGATGGCAAAGAAAAAGTTACTACTTCTGCCGGTACCTGGGACTGTTATAAAATTACTAATAGCACTAAAATGAAAATAAAAACTATGGGTATTGGTATCCCGATGAATATGGATGTAACTGAATGGTTTGCACCGGCATTTGGAATTGTAAAAACCCAATCTAAGTATGGTGAAACAGCTATTACCTCAATTAAATAATTATCAACTTTTTGCTGCCTGGTAAAGATTAAAGCAACTGACCGTTTAATCCTTCATAAAATTTTATTAGCTTAGTATCGCAGTAAATTTTGCTATTATGAAAGTCTCTGATATTTTAAAATCCAAAGGGAGTAATGTTTATTCGGTAACCGAAAATATTACGGTTTACGAAGCCTTGAAAATTATGGGTGAAAAAAATGTGGGTGCCTTAATGGTAATGGAAGATGAGCGTTTAAAAGGTATTATTTCTGAAAGGGATTATGCACGCAAAATTGTTTTGAAAGGGAAATCCTCACAGGAGACTACGGTTAAAGAAATTATGACTGAAGAAGTAATATCTGTACTGCCGGAAGATAGTATTGAAAAGTGTATGGAATTGATGAGCGGACGACGTATAAGACATTTACCTGTTATGAAAGATGACAAAGTACTTGGCGTAATTTCCATCACGGATGTTGTTACTGCCATTATTGAATCGCAGAAATATACCATAACCCAACTGGAAAATTATATTTCGCGGTAAAGCCTTATAGGTCTGCCAGTGCTATCCTTCTTACAAAATTTACATCCGAAAATATGCCAATGGCAATGCGAGTAATTAAACGGTTGGTATAACAACCCTAAATAAATAATAAACATTCAATTCTCCTTGCAAATTCAGCAGCCTTAATCATTTCTTCTGGCTTTGTATTTGCAGTTACCGGTGTTAAAAACCTCGTCATGTACAAGCAGCTTTCAACACTTATTTTATTAATAATTTTTGGCTCGATAACTAATTCAGCAAATGCTTATGCAAAAGAAAATTATTTTGTTGCTGCAAATTCATCCTTATTTTTTTATGATACCCCTAAGGTGTCAAAAGCAGATCTAATATTCGATAGCCTTAGATTAGGTAGATTAGGTTTAGGCAGAAGAGCCTACGATTATGCAATGCTTGGATATGATGTTTTAAAGAATAAACGCAAACTTTTGAATGATAAAATTCTATCCATTGCAGATATGAGTTTGCCATCAGGTAAAAAAAGGCTTTTTGTTATTGATGTAAAAAATTATAAACTTTTATTTGTAACCTATGTTGCCCACGGTAAAAATACCGGACTGGATAAGTCGCTATTTTTTTCCAATCAGCACGAAAGCAATAAAAGCAGTGTGGGGTTTTATACTACAATGGGAACATACTCCGGAGCTCATGGCTATTCATTACGCCTGCAAGGGCAGGAGATAGGCTTTAACAGCAATGCATTAGAAAGAGATATTGTTGTGCATAGCGCTGATTATGTAGATGAGAGTGTTGTAAAAAGCCAGGGTTATTTAGGCCGAAGTTTGGGCTGTCCTGCATTATCACCGGAAATTTATAAACCGATAATTGATAGAGTAACATTGATAATTTCTTTTCTTTAACCCAGTTATTAAAATTGCTCACAAGCTTTACATTTTTCATGGGAGCATCAGCAATAAATAATTCAGAAGGATCTGTTACCTGTGTTTTTGCAAATACAATTTTATTTCCTGTTACATCAAAACTTAAAATGCCGCTATTATAATCCGAAAGAACTTCCACTTTTTTTGTGTCAACATTTAGCTTGTATAGTGGCTGGCCGCCATTGCTTTGGGCAGAGAAAAAAATATACTTTTCATCATGGCTCCATGTAATATTATTCATACTTCTGTCAAACGGAATTGTGATGATATCTTTTGAGGAGCTATTCATATTCATAATGGCAAGCTGGGGTACTTCAACAAAACTTGTAGCACCATATATAAAAGCAAGCCACTTGCCTGATGGAGATATCTTAGGATTATTATAATTAATATTTTGTATGCCAAGCAGTACATTAAGATTACTACCATCTGCATCAGAAATAAGAATCTGGTTCTCTAATGCCCTGTCTGGATTTTGTATCGAATCAACATATCCTGAAATAATTAATTTTTTTCCATCGGGAGTAAAATCAATATTGTTGAAGCGATAAAAACTTTTTGTTATCAATTTTTGTGTAGCACTATCCCGTGTATTTGTATTAACAATAAAATATTGGGTAAATGTTGTTTCAGATGAAACATTCATTTCATCCTGAAAATTTAATTTGGTAAGCACTTTAGCTTTTTTATCTATTTCATCTTTAGCCAGGTATGCCCTTATCTCTTCCATATTCCCATCAGGGTTTGGTTTAGATGAAGAAAATTTTAAGTTCTCATTTTTTGTGAATCCGGGTTTTTCAATTGACCAAAGTGGAATGGCTTGAGTTGGATTTAGTATAGAATCTTTTAAAAGATCAGAAAGAGTAATTTGGGAAGAAAAAAGTATTTTCTTTCCATCGGGAGACCATTTAGGGTTTGATGCTCCCTGTTTACTTCGTGTAAGCTGCATTGCTTCTCCACCATCCATAGGTAATATGAATATCTGGGGTTTAGTATCAACTGCTCTTACAAAAGCCAACTGTTTACCATCAGGGCTCCAGGCAGGTTGTGACGAACCATCTTTTGATGAGGTAAGTTGTTTAGGTGATGATGTTCCATCTGTATTTATGATGTACACCTGGGACACATACCTGTAATCAGTTTTAGTAGTATCATCAGGTTCAATGGCAGTAACTGCGAATGCAGCTTTACTACCATCATTAGATAATGTAACTGAGCCAACTGTGTTAATTTTAAGCATATCAATTACTTTAATAAGCCCATTATCTTTTTGCGCAAATGATATTTCTACAATTAAAACTGACAACAAAAAAAGTAAGAGCTTTTTCATATTTATTTTTTTAATTGTGGTATGAACTATGATTTGTGGAGATTAAGAAGGTTATGAGAAAAAGTTCTGAATTATGATTTGGGGAGATTACAAGATTATTAAGAAAAAATAGTAAATCTATTTAATCCAATAAATCTACCTAAATCATGGTTCAGACAAATTATTTGCCATACACTTTTTTTCCTCCAACAAAAGTCATTACAACTTTTGTTGAAAGAATATCTTTTTCTGCAACCTTCATTAAGTCTTTATCAAGAATAATGAAATCTGCTTTTTTACCAACCTCTATACTGCCAACTTCTTTTTCAAGAAAACCTGCTTTGGCTGCCCAGATAGTCATACCTCTTATCGTTTCTTCTCTTGTTAATGCATTCTCTGTTTGAAAACCATTTGGAGGAAATCCTTTGGCATCTTTGCGGATTACCGAGGCTAAAAAAGTTTTGAAGGGACTGATATCCTCCACCGGGAAATCAGTGCCCAAAGGTATCCATCCATTTTGTTGTAAAAGTTGTTTAAAAGCATAAGCGCCTTTCACTCTTTCCGGTCCTAGTCTTTCTGCCGCCCAGTACATATCGCTTGTTGCATGTGTTGGCTGCACAGAAGGTACAATGTTTGCACTTCCAAATAAATTAAAATCATTTTGATTTATAACCTGCGCATGCTCAATTCTCCAACGCTTATCATTCTTTCCTTTCAATGCCCGGTTATATACATTTAATATTTCGCGATTGCCAGAATCACCAATGGCATGTGTACACATCTGAAAATTAGTGGTAGCTAATATTTTTGCCATACTATCGTAATGTTTTTTATCGCTTAACAGAAATCCAGACCAGTTGGCCCTGTCACTATATGGCTGTAATAAACAAGCGCCACGACTGCCAAGAGCACCATCAGCATAAAACTTAAAACCTTTTACAAATAATTTATCTGTTTTGTATGGACCGGTTTTTAAGTAATGTGAAAAGTTAGCAGGATCATCACTTAACATCACATACAATCTTATATTTAACAATCCTTCTTTTTGCATGCGGTCAATACCCTCTACATCAGTATACATTAACCCGCAATCTGTAATAGTTGTAAGTCCGGCAGCAAAGCAGTTTTTCTCAGCTTTTGTCAGCCATTTTATATAATCTTGTTTAGTTGAAGACGGAATTTTTGAACTTACCAGGTCTGTTGCATTATCAACTAATATCCCCGTGAGCTTCCCGTTTTTAATCTCCGCTTCACCGCCAATTAAAGTTTGTCCCGGCTTTACACCCGCAATATCCAACGCTTTTCGATTGGCTATCGCAGCATGACCATCAACCCGGGATAAGAACACAGGTTTCCCAGGAAATAATTCATTTAATTTTTCATTGGTTGGATAAGATTTGCCCAGAAATTTATTTTGGTCCCAGCCTCTTCCTCTAATCCATGCTTCATTGGGATGTTGTGCGGAGAACTTTTTTAGCCGGTCTAAAATCTCTTCCCAACTATTGCTGCCAAACAGATCTACCTGAAAAAGCGATTGCCCATACCCTACGAAATGTGCATGGGCATCAATAAAGCCGGGAAACACTGCCTGTCCTTTTGCATCAATTTTTTCTTTAGCTGAATATTTTTTTAAGATAAGATCATTTGTGCCAATATCAATTATTCTTCCATCACTTATTGCAAATGCCTGTGCTTTATCAAATTGCTCATTAACTGTATAAATTTTCCCATTATAAATAATTGTATCAACTTTTATTGTTGTGCGGAAACTAAAAAAGAAAATAGAAATGACTAAGAAAAATATATAAGAAATGCGCATAAGAAATTTTGAATGGCAAATGTAATAAAGTACTTCTATTAATTTTGCAGCAGGTAATTAAGCACTAATTTGAATTATGCAAAAAACAAAATACGCTTTGAACCTCACCCGACTAATATTTTGTTTCTTTTTCTTTTCACCTGTTGTTGCAGCTCAAAATTCAATTCAACAATTTGGCATGTACGGTGACGTAAAGGTCTCCATTCATGTTCCAAAGAATTATTTTCCTTTACGAAAGACGATTATAATTTTATATGCATTACCAAACGGAATGGACATAGTGGGGGAGGAAGATTTTTTCAGTTATCTGGATGGTATAAAAGTTTAATTGAACAATTAGCTGCCTATCTTACTTTTTAAAAAGCCTTCAATCATTCCACACGAAACGAATAAAGGTTTGGAAACGATCACTATATCAAGCTCGTTTCCCAACACTGAATATGTGCCTTT
>JBPCQG010000025.1:0-4404 GCA_050998315.1 Chitinophagaceae bacterium | reverse complement strand
GAAACTTTTGACATGGACACTTATTATTTTGCTGAAGACCTTATACCAAAAAAGAAAAGAAAAGCAAGTGAAGAAGTAGAAATCGAAAACATAAAGGAAGAACTCAAACACATCAATCAAATTCTTTTACCGCCAATTCCAAAAAAAGAATGTGGTAAAAAGTTGATGATAATTTATGTTGACATATACGGTAACGAATTCAAAGAAGAATTTAAGTTGAAATAAATGGTTCAGGAAATAAAACAATACAAGACAGCCGACCTTGTTTTACAGGTTACAAAAAACTTTAACCCTGCAACGCTGAACCTTGCAGCATGGGACAGGTATTTAGAAATACTTTGCAGCGACCGACAGTATCAGAAAGAAGCCATTCACAAAGCAATTATTTTTTTAGCATCAGGTTTATACAAAGACATTGATGCTCTAGTGAATGAGAATTGGCTCAATGTAAAAATGGTTGAATTGAAAAACCGGTATCAAACAGTAGAAGATTACCAACATCATTTGCAGATGCACGGAAAACTTTCTGCAAACATTGACCTGGCAACAGGCACAGGAAAGAGTTATGTTATTTATGGCATTGCTCAAATCATGTTAGGGCTTGGACTTGTTGATAGAGTTTTGGTATTATGTCCTTCACTTACAATTGAAGATGGGCTGATGGAGAAGTTCAGTAAGTTAGCGTCAGACCCTGCATTGCTGAAAGCAATTCCCGATGAAAGCAAATTCAAAAATCCTGCAATCAAAACAGCTGATGTAACAATTAAGGAAGGCGATATTTGCGTAGAAAATATTCATGCAGTGTATGAACGCACAGGTTCATCCATCAAAGACAGCTTTTCAAAAAATGGTGAACGCACTTTAGTTTTAAACGATGAAGCACATCACATTTTCAATGTTATTGAAGGCAGAGATAAAGAAACACAGGCACTGAAAAAATGGAAAGATTTTTTAGTAAGCACTGAATATAACTTCAAATACATTCTTGGTTTCACAGGTACAGCATATATTAAAGACGATTATTTCAATGATGTTATTTATCGTTATTCTTTACGGCAAGCCGTAAATGATAAAATGGTAAAGATGGTTGACTACATCAGTAAAAATGATGATGCAGAAGATGAAATAAAGTTTCAGGAAATCTACGACAATCACCAGGCTAATAAAAACACTTACCGAAAAGTAAAACCGTTAACCATCCTTATTACCAAAGACATCACGAAAGCTAAGCATTTGGTGGCAGAACTTTCTGAATTCCTTCAAACGAAAGAACACATCACGGCAGAAGAATGTGAGAAGAAAGTTTTGATAGTTACTTCACACAATGACCATAAAGCCAATGTGAAAAAGCTAAAGGAGGTTGACAAGAAAGAAGACAGCACCGAATGGATTGTTTCCGTTTCAATGCTCACAGAGGGGTGGGATGTGAAAAATGTTTTTCAAATTGTTCCATGGGAAGACAGGGCATTTAATTCAAAACTTTTAATTGCGCAGGTATTAGGCAGAGGACTTAGAGTTCCACCAAAATATCAAACACCACAATCAAAGGTTCGTGTTTTTAATCATGATGCCTGGAGCAGAAATATCAGAGGACTTGTTGACGAAATTTTAGAAATTGAAATGAGATTGATTTCTGCCCCTTTGACAAAGGGGGATAGGGCAGAATATCATTTTGAAGTTCATCACATGGATTATAGTAAAGAACCCATTGAAAAGGAGAGTAATAAAACACAGAATGAATTTGACTATACAAAAGGGTTTATAGAATTGCAATCTCAGGTTGAGGAAACTGAAAAAGAATCTGAATATACAGATTTGGCTGGAGGCGTAAGTTCAAAAAACACTTTAATCCAATACAATACTTACACAGTTGATGAGGTAGTAAACAAAATATTTAGTGAACTAAAACTACGGGAATGGGAAGGAAAAATATTAAAGCTGCCAACAGGTAATTATTCAAAAGAAAAACTCCCTCCAAAAGATGCAATAAAAGATATTATTAGAAATTCAATGAGTAAAGTTGGAATTTTAGGAGATCGCCTGATTGAAAAAAATAAACTAAAAATAGAAAGTAGCTTCAACACATTATTGCGAAAGGCAGCACGAAAAACTGTTTATGAAACAACAGCAAAAGAACCTTTTAAAATTAATACAACTATTATTGAAAAGGAAAGTTTATCTGTTGGAAACCTTAGACAAAATTCAACTGTATTTTATTCTTCAAATTATTCGAAAGAGATAAGCCGGGATGTACGGGATATTTTAGAGGCTGTAAATGAGGATGAAAGTTTCCCAAAAAGTGCAGCGAAAGAAATTAACACATTTGTTTTTAAAACCCCGATTGACATAGTTTTTTCAAACTATGTTCCCGAAAGAAAGTTTATTGAACATCTTTGCAAGCCTGAAAATGCTTCCAAGATTGAAGCTTGGATTAAATCAAGAGGAACTGGATTTTATTCCATCGAATATTCATACAGACCAGCCACACACCAAAAAGTGGGATCATTTAATCCAGACTTTATGCTAAAAATAAAATCTAACAGCATTAGTCATTTTATCTTTATAGAAATAAAAGCAGATGAAGATGTGAGTATTGAAAATAAAGGGAAATTGAAATATGCAAATCAGCATTTTCAAAACTTAAATATTGAATTGAAAGCAAGAAAAATTAAAGAGGTTTATCACTTCCATTTTTTAAGCCCAAGCTCCTACATAGTATTTTTTGATCATTTACATAATGGACAATTATTAGAAGACAAATTTAGGAGTGAATTGGAAGGTAAATTAGAAGCAGAGGAAGAAGAATAAAATATAAGCTTAAAAGACGTCTACCAAATTGAAAATATCAGAGTATAATGAATTAGAATTAATATTACAAAATGAAATTTCAAAGCATAAGATTAAAAGATTTTAGAAAATTTGATAATAAAGAATTTTCTTTCGACCCTCAGTTTAACGTTCTGATTGGTGAAAATGGAAGTGGTAAAACAACGATACTTGAGGCTTTATCAGTTGCGATTAATTCATATATATCAGTTATTGAAGGCAGAAATGTTCGACCAATAAGAAAAGAAGATATTAGACGCATTTCTTTTGAATATAGTATAGAAACGAAACTTGAAACTGCCGTTTCTGTGAAGGCAATTTTAGAAAATCAAAGGGATTGGGTGTGGACAGTAGGAAGGCCTTATAAAGATTGGGGCTTTATGCGTTCTGATGATAAACCTATTAAAGCTATTGCAAAAGAATATATGGCAATTCTTTCCTCTGACGGCGGCAAAGAAATTATACTTCCTTTATTTAATTACTTAGGCTCAGGTAGATTATGGACAGAATCAACTGAACGGGTAAAAATTTTTCCTAAAGGCTCAAGATTGGAAGGATACCATCATTGTTTAAGTTCAAAAGGAACGTTTAAAAGATTTGCAGAATGGTTTAAGACAATGGAACTATCATCATTACAAGGAGACGAAATTTCTACAGGAAATTCTCAGGTAGTAAAAAAGGCTATTGCGAACGTTGTTGAACAATGGGATAATATTTATTATGATGTGAGGGAAGATATGTTGATGGCCGAGAAAGCAGATAATGCTAAAATAAAAAAGTTACCATTTAGTTATCTAAGCGACGGACTTCGTAACATTATTGGCATTGTTGCCGATATAGCATATAGATGTATTTTACTCAATCCATACTTGGGTCATGAAGCTACCATGAGTACACCTGGTGTAGTTTTAATTGATGAGTTAGATTTGCATTTGCATCCGAATTGGCAAAAGACAATTGTTCCAAAACTAAAGGACACTTTTCCAAAAATACAATTTATAACAACCACACATTCTCCCTTCATTGTTCAAGCGTTAAAAAATGAGGAGTTGGTTGATATGGATGGAAAAGATTTGGCTGGAGATTATTATAAACGAAGTATTGAAGATATTGCAGAAGCTGAAATGCATGTAAATAATCCTCAACGCAGTAATAAGTTTTTAAAAATGGAAGAAGTTGCCAAAAAATATTATGATTTAATTTCATCTGGAAAAAACTCAACAGATCCCGAACAAGTTAAAAAAATTAAAGAGCAATTAGATCAATTACTTTTACCATTTTACGATGACCCTGCATATGTTGCTTTCTTACAATCCTTCAAACCACAGTTAGATGCGTCCAGTAGAAAAGGGTGATTGGCCACAACAAAATGGCGATAATATTGTGTATACAGAATATGGTCAGGCTAGAGGAGAACTCATAAACCGAATCGGTGATTATTGTTCTTACTGTGAAAATCAAATTACAAATCCTCACTTAGAACATGAACAACCTAAATCAGTTGCACCCGGTATTGAATTAAATTGGTATAATTTTTTGCTTGGTTGTGTAAGCTGTAATAGTTCTAAAGGACATAAC
>JBPCQG010000459.1:0-3002 GCA_050998315.1 Chitinophagaceae bacterium | reverse complement strand
AAAAAATTTCTTCGGGACCTACATGTAACTTGCCTGCTATTGCAACACGATAACCCAACGGCTGAAGATATTGTACGATAGATTTTGTACCCTCAGAAACTCCGCCATGATTACCATGAGCACCATGACGTAAGGGCATTAAACCTGTATAGATACTACTTCGTGAAGGCGTGCATGTTGGTGAAGTGGCAAAAGCACTTGTAAATAATAATGATTGTTTTGCAAATGCATTTAGGTTTGGCGTTCTTACTATTTTATTGCCGTAAGGCCCTATGGCATTCACACCGAGATCATCAGCAATAATAAAATAATATTATACCGTTCGTTAGTCAGTGGCTTCGCTTGTTGCGCACTTGCCGGCAGAATAAAGTGCAGCAGTACTAAGGAAGCGATTACAGTCTTGTTCATATTTTATCTTTTACAGTAATCCGTTATAATATTTTATTCAGATCGTTTAAACAAACAGCAGGAAGGCATATCTGTATCTTGTCTTTATTAAGCCAGCTTTATATTTTAATCCCGTTCCGCAGCTATACCTTTTTTAATCCCGCCTTTCATCACCCGTTCATAATAATTTCTCATTTCAGGTTTTGCATACGGATAGTTATCAAACACATCTCCCCTGCCTAACATCCGCGGATCATTTTGTTTGGTTAGTTCCTGTTCCATTTGCTTTTTCATTTGCTGAAGTAAGGCCGAAAACGTTTTATCGCCTGCAATATTTTTAATGCAAAAGGTATCTGTAGTTATGTGGTATAATTCATCTGCACCCCGTTTGGCAAAAGCCAATTGATAAAGATCTGTATGCTCACCATTTTTATACGCATTTAAAATGGCAGATTTTGTAGGGCCGTTATCTGTATCCATATATCCTGTTTCGGGGTTGCTGGAAGGCCAACGGTCAGGCTCATAATTTTTTGTATAGATAAAATTATTTTTTACAATTCCACGTACCGGGTAACCTTCATCATGGGGACGACCGACATCAGTTCTTTCTCTGCCAAGCAAAACATGATCTCTTTTAGCATCTATTAAAATTTTATTTTTTGAATTTAAAATATCAACAAAAGATCTGCCTTCAATTTTTTGCATATTACTTTTATTTGGAGTGATCCCTGCCAGTTCAAGTAACGTTGGCGCAATATCTATAAAGCTGATGTAGTCCTGAATTTTTCTTCCTTCATTTTGTATATGACCTTTCCACATAACAGCAAAAGGTAAATGATTTGCATATTCATACACATGACCTTTAACTCGTGGAAATGGCATTCCATTATCTGAGGTAACAATAATGATCGTGTTCTCCAATTCGCCTTTCTTTTCTAATACCTCAATTATATTTTGCAGATGCCTATCAAAGTATTCCACTTCATAAGCATAGTCCAGCATATCGTTTCGAACAGCTTCATTATCTACCCAAAAATCAGGGACTTTATCGATATCTGATAATTTCTTTTGTCCTTTTGATACGCCTGAACCGGCATTGTAGGGTCTGTGCGGCTCATGTCCTCCATACCAAAAACAAAAGGGTTTATCCGCTTCTTTTTCATTTAAAAAAGCTTCAAAGTTGGCTGTATAATTTATAGGGGAAATGGCTTTGGTTGGAGTAGCCATCTTTATTTGGTTATACGCTTTTCCTGTCAGCTCTCTTTTTTTTCCATTCACTTCCCCCGGTTCTCCCGGTCCCCAGCCTTTGCCTGTAAAGCCTGTAGCATAGCCATTGTTTAAGAGCGCTTCTATTACTGTTGTAAACTTTGCAGGAAAGTAAGAATTATGATTGGCGGCTTCTTCCAGTTGCCATGGATTTCTTCCGGTTAAAATGCAGGCACGGGAAGGTGAGCATTTGGCATTTGGGGTATAGGCATTCAAAAATAAAAGACCTTGTTTTGCAACCCGGTCAAAGCCTGGAGTATTAACCCAATCAGTTAAGCCATAAGCACTCATGTGTGCAAGTGCGGCATCATCTGCAATGCAGAATAAAATATTTGGTTTTTTGTTTGTATTTTTTTGCGCAGAAGTGAGGCTAATTAAACTAAATATTATTATAGTAAGCAGAAATAATTTTTTCATGCAGCGGTTTTCATTTGTTTTTAATAAGATTGCGGATGCTTTTATTTAATAATTAAAAACAATCCTGAGTGAGGAGGAATATTTTTAGTGATCTGATCTTTAAATGTTCCAACATCTTTTAATTGATAAACGTCTCTCACTTTTTTGGTTCCTTTCAATTTAAGATCGCTCCAATGTAATGTGATGTCGCTGCTTGCTTTTGCATCCCTGTTTAATAACAGTACTGCATGCTTTCCATTTGAAAGTCTTTTTGCCCATACTTCAGACTTGCCGTTCACAATAATTCTTGTTCCCTGTTCTGTAGCATCCTGGTTTATTGCAATGGCTTCTTTATTAAGAATAATTTTCTTTTCTTCAGCAGACATATTGCGTGGATCATTGCCCAAAATAAGTGGCGAACTCATGATACACCACAATGCAAAATGTGCTTTTTGTTCTTCAGTGGTTAAACCCTGTTTCCCTGTCACCAACATATCAGGATCGTTCCAGTAGCCTGGTTTTGCTGCTTTTGCATGTTGATTATTTTTTATTGCAACAGTCATTACGCTGTTATTATTCTCATCATCAAACACAGCACCGCCGGTTTGTACAGATTTAATATCACCGGTTGTTCTGCCCATGTTTGTAAGTTTTGGATACCAATCATAATATTTGTAAACACTGGCGCTTAAAATTATCGGACGTCCACTTTTTTTTAAAAGCTCGTTCCATTTTGTATATGCTTTTTCAAGATTATCGCCTTCCCAGCCTTTGTACCAGCGTGGATCTTTTCTTTTATAATCAGGATTATCATCTAATGAAAATCGGCAGCGATCCAGCTTTATAAAGTCAACTCCCCAATCTATAAATTGTTTTACATGAATTTCTTCATTGCCCCAGCCGCCAACTTTATTAGCTCCGCAATCATGCGATCCCGGCACAGTATGCAATCC
>JBPCQG010000319.1:0-2668 GCA_050998315.1 Chitinophagaceae bacterium | reverse complement strand
GGTATGGCACGGACACTATATATCATATTTTGAAGTAGGTAGGGAGGCTTTTGGACATAAGCATGGCATTAGCTATCTCGATGTCTATAAACAGGGATTCGTAATACCGGTAGTAAGTGTTCAGTGTGATTTTAAAAGTTCGCTTCGCTATGGCGACCGGGTAATTGTAGAAACAAAATACATACCCACCGATGCAGCCAAAATTAAATTTACTTATCGCCTTTTCCATTCTGTAACAAGTGTCCTGGTGGCAACAGGATCGTCCATACAAGTGTTTTTAGATAAAGAAGAATCATTGCTGCAATTAGCTAATCCGCCATTCTTTGAAGAGTGGAAAAAGAAACATGGATTTATTTAATCCCAAATGAATTATGACTGACGTTTTTATTGCTGCCGATAATATTTTTTCTCCCCTTGGTAGTACCACTGCTGCAAATTTTGAGCAGTTGAAAAAAGGGGTTTCCGGAGTAAGAAAACAGGAAAATCCGGCCATGTCTGATCAACCTTTTTTTGCTTCACTATTTGAAGGAAATGAAAATTTTATTAAGGGCAATGATAAAACCACTTATACAAAGTTTGAACAACTGCTGATCGCTTCTATGGCTGATGCATTGACGGAAAGTGGAATTGCGCCAGGCGATAAAAAAACAATTCTTATCATTTCTACTACCAAAGGCAATATAAGTTTGCTGGAAACAGAAACGGTTAATCCATCATTGCAGAAGAGAGTTGCATTACATCATTCTGCGAAATTAGTTGCCGGTTATTTTGGATTTGCAAATCAACCTATTTTAATTTCCAATGCTTGTATTTCGGGATTGCTTGCCATCATTACAGGTATGCGCATGCTCCGATCAGGCCAATACGAAAATGCAGTAATTGCAGGTGCAGATGTTATTTCAAAATTTGTATTATCAGGTTTTCAATCTTTCCAGGCTGTAAGTGCCGGGCATTGCAAACCATTCGATGCATCGAGAGACGGTATAAACCTGGGTGAAGGTGCAGCTACTATTATTCTATCTTCTAAAAAAGAATGGTCGAATAACATAAAGGTGTTATCGGGAGCTGTGAACAACGATGCCAATCATATCTCAGGTCCTTCGCGAACAGGAGAAGAACTATCACAGGCTATTACCAAAGCCATGGACGATGCAGGCATGTCCGCCACAGATATTGATTTTATTTCGGCACATGGTACAGCTACTTTGTATAACGATGAAATGGAAGCAAAAGCAATAACATTGGCGAATTTACAATCAGTGCCTGTAAATAGCCTGAAGGGTTACTATGGTCATACATTGGGAGCTGCAGGTCTTATTGAATCAATTGTTTCCTTTCATTCAATGAAAGAAAACCTTTTGTTACCCACTTTAGGATTTAAAAACCCGGGAGTAACCAAACCCGTAAATATTTGCAACACATTATATAAAGCTCCTTTACAAAATTGCCTGAAAACAGCTTCCGGTTTTGGAAGTTGTAATGCTGCGATAATATTCAGCAAGCAAAATTGATTTATAGATTTTTTTAGTGTAGTACAGGCATTAAATATTTGTAGGATATGGTGCCTCACGTTCTTTCTCTTTTTATTTATGAGAGGTTTTATGAGATCAATGCCGTAGGCATGAAATATTTGTAGATTACCAATCATCGTTATGTAATGCATGCCGTAGGTATGCAACTTCATTATTTTCTTATTACATTCCTATCGGAAATGACATAAACTAATGCCGGTATCATAAAAAAATAAATTATTAGGATTACCCATTTAGATCGCATTGGCAATATAGCTGTAGGGTTTGTTAGTCATAAATCGATCTATTAGCTTATGCCAAATGCTGGTTAAAAAATTTCTTCTATTAAATCTAAAAAAGAACTCATCCAAATATCCGTTAATAAATCTAGCCGAACAATGATGATGAATTCCTCTCAACCAACCTTTTAAATTCATTATCACAGCATGGAGACCGGGGAAGCCTTTTCCGCTGTTGGAGGGCTTCTGGTTTACTTCGAACTCACTCTCTAAGGGCCAATAACCACGCCATCCATCTGTAAATACCCGGGCATTATCGTTATCAATATAATTTTCAAAAAATGGTTTAAAGTTTTCGGCACTTGCCCGATTTATCGTTTGGGCATAAGCTCTGCCTATTTGATTATCTTTTACTTTCTCAACTGCTATCACTACCAATTTTTTTTCTCCCTTGGTTCGACCTCGCTTATCTTTTTCAGGGCCACCAATTAGTAATTCATCTACTTCCACCTTGGTATCCAGCAAATGTTTACCACTACTTTTCATTGCCTCCTGAGCTTTGCGTTTGAATAGCCAGGACGATTTCTGATTAATCGAATATTCCCTCGCTAACTCCATTGTTGACATCCCTTTTTTCTTTACAGCTAATCTGAAAGACATTCCAAAAGCCTTTAGGAGTGGGATCTTCAGCTTATGGAACATCGTATGTGCTGTAACTGATTCATCATAGCCACAACGCTGGCAGCGTAGATGAAACCGTGTTCTCCCTTTATGACTTTTTTTGCACCCGCACTTTATACATTGATAGCCATCCTTCCACTTTAAATCAAAAAGATATTGTTTACAATCATCTTCCATTTGAAAGAATTTATTGAACTGTTGAATTGATACTCCTTGAAACATACTAATATATTTAGC
>JBPCQG010000310.1:0-3029 GCA_050998315.1 Chitinophagaceae bacterium | reverse complement strand
ATATGGTGCAACTATTAAAAAACCGGTATAACTAAAACATACAATTATGCAAACCTCATTTCAAATTACACCGGAGCAAATAAAATTCTTTAATGAAAATGGTTATCTTCTTATTGAGAATATCATTAATGAAAATGAAGTAGAAATATACGAAAACATTTATAACAAGTTCCTGGATGGCACTATTGATACGGGTAAGAACCGTGCAGACCTTGGAGCCGGATTGGGTGACAATAAAAAAACAGAAAGCATTACACAAATCATGTGGCCCTGCGATTTTGTGCCCGAATTATTACAAATGCCTTACCATGTAAGAACCCTTGCTATTGCCAAACAAGTATTAGGAGAAGATATTGAGATGGATTTTGATATGCTGATTAACAAAGCTCCCCATACTAATACACCAACGCCATGGCATCAGGATGCAGCTTACTGGATAAATATGCCCGACAAAAGGGCATTCAGTTGCTGGCTGGCTTTGGATGAAGCAACAAAGGATAACGGCTGTATGTGGTATGTGCCGGGCTCGCATTTAAAAGAATTGCGCCCCCATCGTTTTGCCGGGAAAGAAGGTGGTGCATTAACGTGTGATTCAACAGAAGAAGAAGGCATTTTTATTGAATTGAAACCGGGCTCTTGTGTATTTCACCATGGAGGTACGATGCATTACAGTCGTGGCAACTCAACTAATACCAACCGTAGGGCCCTTATCATAAACTTCAGGCCGAAAGCAATGATAGCGTTGGAAAGAGAACAAGGCTTTGATCATGGCCGTAGTGGTAATGCTGCGGAAAGAAAAGTAAGAAACGAAGAATTTAAAAAATAATTTAATCCAAAATTTTATGATCCCCGTAAAGCAGCTCATTTATAAAAAAACTATCTGCATAATTGGTTTGCTGTTCATGTGGCAATTGGTTGTAAAAGCACAAACTGCTGTAATTCCACAGCCATTAAGCATGCGTATTACAAGCGAACAAATGCTTGCAATTAATTCCGGCATGTATATAGTCTATGATGCCAAACTTTCTGCAGGAGCAAATCTGCTTTCACAGGAAATAAAAAAGATTACAGGTATTAGTGTAAAACTTAGCCCCATTCAAACCAAAACAACTGTTCATAACACTATTTATTTAAAGCTTGAAAAAGCCACTACTCCGGATGCTGAAAGCTACCGGTTACAGATTAATGACAACGGTGTGATGATTACAGCTTCCAATGCTGCAGGCATTTTTTATGGCGGTGTTACCTTACAACAATTATTAAACCAGCAAACAAAAGATAAGAACCAATGGCAATTGCCTTTTGTTGATATTGACGATAAACCCTGTTTTAGCTGGAGAGGGTTAATGTTAGATTGTTCACGTACTTTTCTTGCACCGGGTTATTTAAAAAAGACCATTGATAGAATGTCGTTTTATAAAATGAATGTACTTCATCTGCATTTAACAGATGACCAAGGCTGGCGGTTGGAAATAAAAAAATATCCTTTGCTAATACAAAAAGGTGCCTCTTTCGATAAAAAATATAATGAACCCAAAGAGTACCAGGGCTTTTACACACAAGAACAGATAAAGGATTTAGTGTCCTATGCACAAAACAGGCATGTGCAGATTATTCCTGAAATAGAATGTCCGGGGCATAGCATAGCGGCACTGAATGCTTATCCGCAGTTGTCTTGTACGGGTAATATTGCGCCGTTATATCCTTTCTTTGCCGGGCCTGATATTACCAAAGATATTTTCTGTGCAGGCAATAAAGAATCGTACCTATTTTATACCGATGTGATGAAAGAAGTGGCTGCATTATTTCCATCCTCCTATGTTCATTTAGGCGGCGATGAAGTGCCTAAAACCAGGTGGCATAATTGTATTAAATGCCAGGCTAAAATGAAAGAACTGAATATCGAACAGGAAGAAAAATTGCAAAGCTATCTCATGGACCAGGTGCATCAGGCATTAACCTCCGACAAAAAAAGGCCCATAGGTTGGGATGAAATAATGGAAGGCGCCGTAAGTAAAGACTGGGTAGTGATGGTATGGCGTGATCAGCAAACAGGTATCAAAGCTGCGAGAGAAGGTTATGATGTGGTGATGACTCCTACATCTCACTTGT
Organism: Chitinophagaceae bacterium; assembly: GCA_050998315.1. Classification (GTDB taxonomy): domain Bacteria; phylum Bacteroidota; class Bacteroidia; order Chitinophagales; family Chitinophagaceae; genus Ginsengibacter. The sequence goes on along the minus strand of JBPCQG010000310.1, from coordinate 917 downwards.
ATTTTGATTATGACTATTCCACCACCAACACAGAAAAGGTTTATTCCTTTCAACCCGTTCCTGCCAAAGCAACAGCCGAAGAGAAAAAACATTATCTCGGCATCCAGGCAAATTTCTGGTCACATATAGACCGCACCGAATCAAAAATAGATTTCCCGTTATTTCCCAGTTTATTGGCATTGGCAGAAAGGGCATGGTCTGATGAATCAGTAAACGATACAATAACTTTAATGCCCGTAAAACAAAGCACATTTATTGGTTCAATTTCTTCGATATAAAATATAACATCCGGGACAACTAAGCCAGCAACAATACATAAAAACAAGATCAACAAACATGGCAGAAGTACAAACAACAACATTAGATAGTAACCGTAATAATTATAGAGCAATATTTATCATCGGGGGGTTATTTTTCATTTTTGGTTTTGTGAGCTGGTTAAATGCTGTTTTAATACCTTATTTTAAATTAGCCTGTGATCTAACCACTAAGCAGGCAATGCTGGTGGCTTTTGCTTTTTATATTTCCTATTTTGTAATGGCCATTCCGGCTTCTACCATTCTTAAAAAAACGGGGCTCAAAAACGGGATGACAGTAGGATTGCTGGTAATGGCTGCCGGGGCTTTGATATTTATACCGGCTGCCCTTAGCCGTACTTACAGCTTGTTTTTAATTGGGTTATTCATACAGGCAACGGGCTTAACTATTTTGCAAACGGCATCCAATCCTTATATCACCATATTGGGGCCTATTGAAAGCGCCGCTAAACGCATCAGTATTATGGGTATTTGCAATAAAGTAGCTGGTGCCATTGCCCCACTTATCCTTATTCATGCTATCACAAAAAATCCTGATGAAATTGATCGCCTTCATAAACTGTTGCCCACATTACCCACAACGCAGCAAGTAACTCTTTT
>JBPCQG010000304.1:0-6734 GCA_050998315.1 Chitinophagaceae bacterium | reverse complement strand
TTAATGATGCATCTATCATTCCTTTCAGAACTTTCATATCAATATCCTCCAGTTTATTTATGTAGAGGCAGCCAACACCGGTCTTATGCTTGCCCAGCTTTTTAAGAGCAGCAGCATGCTCCTTTATCCCTACGCTAATGTATAACGACAGATTCGCTTTACGGGGAGAGAAACCTATCCGGAGCCAATCAACTTCCCTACCAGTGGTGGGGCTTTTGTATCTTTTAATACCAAAACCGATGAGTGAACTGCTCCATAATATTGGCTCTTCCCCGGTTGCTTTCTTCATCATTTCCAAAAGCACAAAACTGTCTTTGCGTTTTTGTTCATCTTTAACACTATTGATAAAGTCCTCCACGCTTGCAGAGGTTGGTTTTGTTTTTATTTCAGCCAGTTTTGTTTTTTTTTCAGCCATTTGAAATTATTATTTGTTTGACATTGGTTTAAAATTCACGCCAATTTTAGGCAATCTTTTCCAAATACCAATACTTCCACGCTTTTTGAAATCTTTGTTGGTGGAAAACAGAACACCAACAAAGGCGGAAGGCCGAAAATTTAGACCCTTAGCGAGCCACGGAACCCCCTGGCTGCATAGTAAGATTCTGCACCATTATGATACACGAAGACATGGCCATAGCGCCAACCAGCAAGAGGGCGCCGCAGAGTTTTCTGATATCAGCAGGTGTTATTATCCAGCTCGATGTTTTGGTATCGAAATTTCCAAATTTCTGCAGCTCCCGGTATTGTTCTTCCGTTAAAAGCTCAATGCCCATATCAGCTGCCATCTCAATAGCGCTATTTTCCGGTTTATGTTCTTTCCTTGACTCTAGCGCTTCATGGTCGTAACAAACACTTCTGCGGCCTTTAGGACTTTCCGCTGAACAATCATAAAAAATATATTCGCCCGTCTTTTTATCATAACCAACAATATCCGGTTCACCACCAGTGCTTTCCATTTCATTGAGCGACCACAGTTTTTCAGTATTAGCTTCCAGCTTTGCTTGCACTTTAGCCCATTCAAGACCTTTATGGCGGTTTATGCTTTTCTCAAAACGGGCTTTTAATGTGTTGAGTAGTTCTTCATGATGGTCTGATGACAACTTCTTTTTATTGATATTGATTTTGCTCATACGTCATATATTTTTTTTGTTTTTTTTAATTGTTTTTCTATATGGGCAGCTAATTTCTCAACATTTTGTTTCAAACCTTCATCAGCTTTAAAAACTTTAACTACTGTTTCAAACAATTCAGTTGTTTCAAACAGCACTGTCCATTCCACTAAAGTTTCTTTTTCTTTAGGCGCAAAAACAATTGTGGCAATGTAATTGGGATTGAAGTGTTGGAACACAATTTTTTTACGCTGAACAATTTCAACGAAGATACTTTTATTAGGTAATTTTTCCCGCCAGGGCCGTGCATAGTCAAACGCCATTCACCGCCTTCTGCTACGTCCATTGTATGAATTGTGTTGGTAAATCCGTTTGGCCCCCACCAATTTGCAATATGTTCAGGATTTGTCCATACTTCCCAAACCAATTAACAGGTGCATTTAGCATTCTTGTAATGCGCAGTTCTCTGTTTGTTACATTATCATTTGTTGTTTTCACGTTCATTCTATTCAATGTATTGATTAACGGAATCTGGAATACCAGGATACCACAAGCAACGAGGGGAATATTTCAATTTTTTCCCTGCCGTGTCTCCCTACGAGCCTTGTGTATAGCCGGCACGGCTGCCAATAGTCATCCCTCTTTAATCAAATATAATCCTTGCTGTCCGCTAAGATATAGCTTTGCAGAAGTATGTTTATAACCATCAGAATTCTTTATAAGTTCCCAGGCTGCGCTACATGGATTATCATGTAGGTAAGATAACTTTTGTAAAAAGAAATGATGAGATGTTATTTCAAATGATGAATCCAATTGCTGACAGGTAAATGTAATAAAATACATTCCTTCTGTATGTTCGATTAGAGTTCTAACAGCCACAAAGCTAAAGATAAACAAATCATACTTTAGGATTGTCGCCTGGTCCTGTCCTGCTACAAGCTATGAGAAGAGACACGGCTGTGGATGAATAGTCATCCCTCTTTAATCAAATATAATCCTTGCTGTCCGCTAAGATATAGCTTTGCAGAAGTATGTTTATGATCAACAGAATTCTTTACAAGATCCCAGGCTGCGCTACATGGATTATCATGTAGTAAGATAACTTTTGTAAAAAGAAATGATGAGATGTTATTTCAAATGATGAATCCAATTGCTGACAGGTAAATGTAATAAATACATTCCTTCTGTATGTTCGTTTGGTGTTCTAACAGCCATGAAGCTAAGATAAAACAAATCATACTTTAGGATTGTCGCCGTGTCCTGCCCTGCTACAAGCTATGAGAAGAGACACGGCTATGGATGAGCGCAACGTCCATAAAAAGGAGACGTTGCTAAGAATTAAAATGTAACCACCCGGTTCAATTGACTTAATTCCCCTTTTACATTTACCCCCTCATATTTAGGGTAAATGAATTAAGCAGGGGATAACTGTGTAAAGGAGAAAGAGGTTTTTTACAAGGACAGTTTGAAAAACATACAGATTGTGATATCATCTTTACCACTGTTACCGACTTTGAATTAAGGAAACTGAAAAATGTTGTGCATGAGTCAGATGCCAAAGCCTTTGTTTTTTGCAAATACGATAAAAGAGGCAAGCTGTAGAATATTAAGAAGAAGACAGGCGGATTGGTGAAATTATTTATTCGTCATTTCAACTATGCCTGTAAAATTCTCCTCCCCTTTCTGAAGATATTTTTTTGCTGTGGTTAAAAAGAATAAAGCAGTTTCATCTTCAGGATGCAATTCAGTTATTGATTGAAAATATCCTACTGCATTATCAAAAGAACTGCTTATGTATTGATTAATGCCTTCATTAAAAGCGGCAAGTGTATTCTGCTTCCTCTCTATCTCTTTAGAAGTATTAGCGCTAAAGCATTCATGTATATGCAGCGATTCATGTTTTCCTTTTAACTGAACTAAACCAAGATACCTTAAATGATAATTTTCTTTTTCAGGCATTTGTTTCAGGCAGGCATCACTAAGTATTATACTGGCCTTATAATGTTTTGTAAGTGTCTCCAATCTTGATGCAGTATTTACTGTATCAGAAATAGTAGTGGCATCCATACGGGCAGCGTCTCCAGTAATACCCATTATCAGCGGGCCTGTATGCATACCGACACCAATACGGATCGGTGATTGATTATTGGATTCTCTTACTAAATTTAATTCGTGTACTTCCTTTTGCATATCAATGGCTGCCGATAATGCATCAGCCGCATTACCGGGGAAGATTGCCATGATGGCATCTCCGAGATATTGATTAATAAAACCATTATTCTTACGGATGGCTGGCCCCATGCGTTCATTAAAAGCGCAAACGAATTTAAAATTTTCTTCCGGACTCATCTGTTCCGAAAAAGTTGTATAGTCTCTTATGTCTGAAAAAAGAACTGTAACAATTTTCTCTACCTGGTCGCCAAGTTTTAAATCTGTTATTACATTATGACCCAGCGATCGGATAAATTCGTAAGGAACAAATTTACCGGTAGCTTCATACAACAGCCGCATGGCATCTTCTCTTTCCTTTGCTTCTCTAATATTTTTTTCATATAACAAAGCGCTTTCAATAACGGCAGAAGATTGCAAAGCAAGGGTTGTAAGTAATTTTAAATGTTCAGCGGTATAAGGCATCGATTCGTTACAGCCAAGAATGATTGCCCCCATTACCCTGGCATTTACTTTTAATGCAGAATAAATTAATGATTGTACTTCGGGTAAAATAATTGCTGCTTCAACTAATGATGTTGTATCAGTTACAATTTCTGAATGTCCGTTTAATATAATATCCTGGAGAACCGGTAATTCCCTGTTTATCGTATCCTCTTCAAAAAATGATTCTCCGTTAGATGCAACTACTTCCAGCTTCTTTTTACTTTCATCCCAAAGAACTACTGTACCATTAGTTGAATTAATTACCTGCCGGGCTTCATCCAAAGTAATTACACAAATTGATGGCGCATCAATTGTCTTAGCCAGCTTTTCAGAAAAATTAAAAATGAGATTTATTTCTTTGTAAAGATTTAATACTTCAGCACCAAGTTTTTTCTTCTCTGCTTCTTTTTGTGAGAGATAATGCAACAGCTGATGAACTAAAATGGCTTTTTCATCACCTTCCACCGATCCTACCTTTTCGCTTTCTGTAGTAACAAGATGTATAGATTTATTTTCGTACTGTTCATTACCAAACAATTTTTTCCCTTTGCTGTCCCTGATACAAAATGAAATTCCCTGTGCTACAAATGATGAAAGAACAGAAACAATTTCCTCTTTTTCAATAATATTTTTTATGCTAAGTTTTGCCATAAGGTTTGTAATTACCTCCTTAATCTTCTATTTCCAATACTTCTTTTGCTTTTGCAAGAATAACTTCGGGATCAAAAGGCTTTGTCATATATACATCAGCGCCCACTTCCTGCCCTTTCAGCCTGTCTAATTCCTGCCCCTTTGCTGTTAATAAAACAATGAAAACACCGGTTAATAATAATTCCTTTTTTACCTTTCGGCAAACTTCCATTCCATTCATTTTTGGCATCATCACATCAAGGAAAACTAACTCTGGTTTTTCAGTTTTTATTATTTCGAGTGCTTCTTCCCCATTTTCTGCAGTAAAAAATTCAACCCCCTCATCTTCCAGATCTTCCAGTGTTTGTTCAAGCAGCATACGGATGTGTGATTCATCATCAACAATTAAAAGTTTTTTTCCCATTGGTATCGTTTAAGGGTTTAGGGCTTAAAGTTTAGAGCCATTTCAACTTTTTTATTTTTTATTTCTTATTTGCCGCTTTATTTTTCCTTCTACCCACTACCTTACACCTTTCACCTTTCTATTGATAAATTAAAAACAAAACATTCTCCAGTCCTTTTTCAAAACGAAGCGTTTGTATCACTTCCTGTTTATCTGAATGCACAGAGTTAAGAATAATAATATCAGGCTGATCAGAAATTGCTTTCTCAACAAGGCCTTTTCCGTTTGATTTCACTACATTATATCCTTTAGTCTCTAACACTTCTGTTAAAGAACTAACAGTAGCACTATCTTCATCTACCACCATAACTTTTTTCTTCGATTTACCCTGTTCCAATAATGTTCCCACCTCTGCAAACAATTGTGCAGTATCAATGGGTTTGGTAAGATACCTGTCAACACCAATGCGGAAACCTCTTGTTTTGTCCTGTACAATTGACAAAACAATAATTGGAATATCCATGGTTTGCGGATCGTTTTTAAGAATTGCTGCCACATCAAATCCATTCATTTCGGGCATCATAATATCAAGTATAATTAAGTCAGGCATGTTTTTGCGAACACTTTCCAGTGCCTGTTTACCACTGGCTGCCTCGTCAATTAAATATCCTGCATCGCTTAATTCCTGGTGAAGCAAACTCCTGATGGAATCATCATCATCCACTATAAGAATAGTAGAATTTTTTGCCAGACCCTGCAAAGTAGATTTAGCCATTTGTTCTTTCAATTGCTTCAGCAACTTATCAAGATGTACCGGTTTAGCAGAACGTTCTGATTTTACCAGTGGCAGCGCAAATGAAAACGTACTTCCCTTGCCCGGCTTGCTTTCAAGCCAGATGCGTCCTCCATGGTGTTCTACAATTTCTTTGCATATAGGCAATCCTAATCCTGTGCCCTTTGGTTTATCAGTAAGTGTATCTCCTCCCACCTGTTTAAATTGTTCAAACACAGCCGCATGATCTTCAGGTGCAATACCTATACCTGTATCAGAAATGCTTACTATTAATTCATTTTTCTTTTTATAGACTTTACAACTTACCGAACCTTCATCAGTAAATTTTACAGAATTAGAAATAAGATTGATAATAACCTGTATCAGTTTATCACGATCTCCTGAAATAGGTGGCAGGTCTTCGTCAATATCTTTATCAAGCTTAAGCGATTTCTGATCGAATAAAGAAGTGGTTGCCGAAATTGCTCTTTCTGCAACTTCAGCCATTGACACGTCATCAAAATTCCATTCCATTTTACCTGCTTCAATTTTAGCAAGATCAAGCACATCATTAATAAGGTGAGTAAGTCTTTCTCCTTCGGAGATAACCACACCAAGATTCTCTGTGATCTGGTTAACTACTTTATCTGTTTTAGGATCAGTTCTGTTTACTGTAGGAAATATTTTTTCATCCAATCTTTTCCTGATGATCTTAGCAAAGCCAAGCACAGATGTAAGCGGTGTTCTTAACTCATGGCTTACTGTAGATAAAAATGCACTTTTTGCTTCATTGGCTTTTTCAGCGGCTTTAGTGGCGGCTTCTGCTTCCATTTTTGCAACTTTTACATCTTCAAATAATGTTGCATTGTTCAGCGCAACTCCAACCGAAGCTGCGATGGTTGATAATAATCTCAGATCATTTTCATTAAAGCGATTTTCCTGCTCCGTACTTTGAACGCTTAACACACCGATTATCTCATCCCCAACGGGAATGGGTACCCCCAGATAGGAGGCGGCCGGCACACCTATGAGGGAAACTCCAAGCTGTTCTCTCAATTCCTGCACATCTTTATTAACGAGAAGAGGTTCACCGGTTAGTATGATCTTTGAAGTGAGGCCTTCTCCTAATTTCATAGGTGACATATCATCACCCATCAGGTAAGGA
>JBPCQG010000279.1:0-4914 GCA_050998315.1 Chitinophagaceae bacterium | reverse complement strand
GGATTAAGCGGAATTAAAAATCGTCTTTGGTAATCATCCGAATTTTGTTAGATTAAAATGTTATAATCAATAACACACTGCATTTTTTAATTATATTAATCATATAATCCTATAAATCATGGTTCAGACCTTCTTCTGCCATTTTTGCACTTCGAACTCCCTTGGCATAAACATTGACTATTCATTATAAAATTATTAATCATGGGAAAAATAATAGGGATAGACTTAGGAACAACCAATAGCTGCGTAGCTGTAATGGAGGGCAATGAGCCTGTAGTAATCGCAAATGATGAAGGTCGTAGAACAACTCCCTCGGTAGTTGCGTTTTTAAAAAATGGCGAAAGAAAAGTGGGTGATCCTGCAAAGCGCCAGGCAATTACCAATGCGCAAAACACCATCATGAGTGTTAAGCGTTTTATGGGGCATAAATGGGATGAGGTTACCAGTGAAGCTGGGCATTGGAGTTACAAAGTTGTAAAAGGTGACAATAATACTGTTCGTATTGATATTGATGGCAGGCAATATACGCCACAGGAAATTTCTGCAATGACACTTCAAAAAATGAAGAAGACAGCAGAGGATTACTTAGGCCAGGAAGTAACTGAAGCAGTGATAACTGTACCTGCATATTTTAATGACTCCCAAAGACAGGCAACAAAGGAAGCTGGTGAAATTGCAGGTTTAAATGTTAGAAGAATAATTAATGAGCCAACAGCAGCAGCTCTGGCTTATGGACTTGATAAGAAACATAAAGATCAAAAGATCGCAGTGTTTGATCTTGGTGGGGGTACATTCGATATTTCAATTTTGGAATTAGGTGAGGGTGTGTTTGAAGTAAAATCAACCAATGGTGATACGCATTTAGGCGGCGATGATTTTGATAAAGTGATAATGGATTGGCTGGCTGATGAATTTAAAAAAGATGAAGCAATTGATCTTCGTAAAGACCCCATGAGCTGGCAGCGTTTAAAAGAAGCAGCAGAAAAAGCTAAGGTTGAATTATCATCTTCCAGCGAAACAGAAATTAATTTACCCTACGTAACAGCGGTAGATGGCGTACCAAAGCACCTGGTAAAAAAATTAACCCGTGCAAATTTTGAAAAACTTGCTGATGATCTTTTTACAAGATGTTTAAAGCCATGTGAGCTTGCAATAAAAGATGCAGGTATTGATAAATCAAAGATTGATGAAGTTATATTAGTAGGTGGTAGTACACGTATTCCTAAAGTGCAGGAATTGGTTGAGAATTTCTTCGGGAAAAAACCACACAAAGGTGTTAACCCTGATGAGGTAGTTGCCATTGGTGCCGCTATCCAGGGTGGTGTATTAACCGGGGAAGTAAAGGATGTTTTATTACTTGATGTTACCCCACTTTCACTTGGAATAGAAACGATGGGTAGTGTAATGACAAGATTGATTGAAAGCAATACTACGATCCCTACAAAAAAGACCGAAGTATTTTCTACGGCCAGTGATAACCAGCCGGGTGTTCAGATCCATGTTCTGCAGGGTGAAAGACCTTTGGCTTCTCAAAATAAAAGCCTTGGTACATTTAATTTAGATGGTATACCACCGGCTCCAAGAGGCGTACCTCAGGTTGAAGTAACCTTTGATATTGATGCCAATGGTATTTTACATGTAACCGCAAAAGATAAAGGCACAGGAAAATCTCATAATATCAGGATCGAGGCGGGCAGTGGGCTAAGCAAAGAAGAAATTGAGAAGATGAAGAATGAAGCAAAGGCAAATGAGGCAACCGATAAAGAAGCAAAAGAAAGAATAGAAAAGATAAACCAGGCGGATAGTTTGATCTTCCAGACCGAAAAACAGTTGAAGGAGTATGGAGAGAAAATTCCTGCAGAGAAAAAAGCCCCAATTGAAAGCGCTCTTGCTAAATTAAAGGAAGCTCATAAAATACAGGATATTGCTGCCATTGATATAGCCGTTGCAGAAATGAATACTGCCTGGACAGCCGCAAGTGAAGAGATGTATAAAGCAACCCAGGGTGCAGGAGCAGAAGGGGGAGCTCCCAACGGTGATGGACAACCACAGCAGGGTGGAGACGGTCAGCAACAAGGGCAAGGAACTGAAAATGTTACTGATGCTGAATTTGAAGAAGTGAAATAAAATAATGCAGATATTTTTACAAGGTTATCCAATTGGGTAACCTTTTTTTGTTCTTTTTAATAAATTTTCGTTTTATAAATCATACGCTAGTTTAGGAGGTATATATCAACTGGAAGTCATCAAGCCGGATAGCTCTAAATCCATTGATAAAAATTTTGTTAATAGATATGCACTGGTTTATTCTCTGATTTTTGCTTAAATGATTTCTGGTAATTGTTTGTGTAAATGCACTGCAAAATGTATTCGGCATGATTGCTGCCTTATACATACAAACAAAAACATTTAAATATGAAAAAATTCTTCTTAATGGCAATCATTGCTGGTTTTACTTATTTTGGCACCAATGCCCAAACAGCACCCGGCAATTCAGCTTATGGCCATAGCCACAAAAAAGCCAAAAAAGTTAAAAAACATCATTATGTTACAAAGACTACAGCCGAGCAACGTAAGGCTATTAATGAACAGCACAAAACGGCGGTAAAAACTATTCAACAAAATGATGCTCTTACCGATCAACAACAAAAAGATCAGATAAAACAAGCCAATGTTACCCATAAGGACCAAATGAAAAGTGCTAATGTTTACAGAAAGGCAAGAAAGAAGTAAAGCAATATTTTATTAAAGTACTGTAATAGTGCAAATCAGGTTATCCAATGGGTAACCTTTTTTATTTTTTAGATTTGCACAGAATAAGAAATATAAATGGCTGTATTACACAACAGGATTTCTCAAAAAGAACTTAAGCAACGTTTGTACGAGGAGACGAAGCCAAGAACTACCCTGAGCTTTTATCAATATGCAAAAATTGATGAACCAAAAGCTTTTCGTGATGAGTTATATAAGAATCTTGATGCATTAAAAGTCTTTGGAAGAATCTATGTAGCTCACGAAGGCATCAACGCACAGTTAAGTGTGCCGAAAAGCAATTTTGAATCACTTAAAAATTGTCTGTATTCAATTTCTTTTTTTAATAAAATAAGATTGAATATAGCGGTTGATGACGATGCCCGCCCGAATGACGCAGCCGGACGGGGTAAAAGTTTCTGGGTTTTAAAAATAAAAGTGCGGGATAAAATAGTTGCTGACGGCATTACTGATCCTGATTTTGATATGAATAAAAAAGGAAAGTATGTTGATGCAAAACAATTTAATGAGCTAACTAACGATCCTGGTACAATAGTAATTGATATGCGAAACCATTATGAATATGAAGTTGGTCATTTTGAAAATGCAATAGAAATCGGTTCGGATACTTTTCGTGAGCAGTTGCCAATGGCAGTTAACATATTAAAAGAAAATAGGGACAAGAATATTATAATGTATTGCACCGGTGGTATCCGTTGCGAAAAGGCAAGCGCTTACATGTTGCACAATGGATTTAAAAATGTATTTCATTTAGAAGGCGGTATTATTCATTATGCCAATACCGTTAAAAAAGAAGATCTTCTTAATAAATTTGAAGGTAAAAATTTTGTGTTTGATGACAGGCTGGGAGAGAAGATAGGCAGCGAAGTTATAAGCCATTGCCATCAATGCGGCAAGCCATGTGACGAGCATACTAATTGCAAAAATGATGGCTGTCATTTGCTCTTTATTCAATGTGAAGATTGCGCAAAAAAATACGATGGCTGTTGCAGTGAAGAATGTCAATCAATTTATAATATGCCTGAAGGCGAGCAGAAAGAATTACGTAAAGGAAAGATGAATCGCATAATGGTGTTTAATAAATCACGACATAGATTGCGGCCACAGCTTCCTGCTAAGAAATAGGCGAAATTTTTTCAAAAAAAAAATTCTTTCTTTTCAAAAGAAAGAAATAAAGAAAAGGCGAAGTTTGCAATGGTTGCGATTGCTTCCAGATTTTTGATACTAACTTAGTTCTTTCACAACTATTTTTCAGATACTTGATCTATGGTTAGGTTGTGATTTGCTTTCAGATTTTTGATACTAACTTAGTTCTTTCACAACTGCACTTACCTGCAACCCATTATCAGCCAAGTTGTGATTTGCTTTCAGATTTTGATACTAATTTAGTTCTTTCACAACACTGGTTTCATAAAGATAGATTCAGCGGAGTTGTGATTTGCTTTCAGATTTTTGATACTAATTTAGTTCTTTCACAACTCTTTAGGAGTTCGTGTTACCGGTGTTGTAGTTGTGATTTGCTTTCAGATTTTTGATACTAATTTAGTTCTTTCACAACCTTTATCGAATTTGGCTTAGCATCATCAGGGTTGTGATTTGCTTTCAGATTTTTGATACTAATTTAGTTCTTTCACAACCAATGCCGGAGCCATGCACCAGAGCATCCTGTTGTGATTTGCTTTCAGATTTTTGATACTAATTTAGTTCTTTCACAACCTTGGCTAAAGTCTCTACAACTCAAAGTTAGTTGTGATTTGCTTTCAGATTTTTGATACTAATTTAGTTCTTTCACAACAGGTTGCTTAAGAAAAGCAAGTGTAATACAGTTGTGATTTGCTTTCAGATTTTTGATACTAATTTAGTTCTTTCACAACAAAGAGCAAAAAAGGAAAAAGTTGAGCATAGTTGTGATTTGCTTTCAGATTTTTGATACTAATTTAGTTCTTTCACAACTAATAAAATTAATTTACGTGAACTGTACTGTTGTGATTTGCTTTCAGATTTTTGATACTAATTTAGTTCTTTCACAACTTTTGATGTTACCTAGAGTAAATGGTCTATGTTGTGATTTGCTTTCAGATTTTTGATACTAATTTAGTTCTTTCACAACTTGTGAGAACGCTGTAACAATCATCCCAATGT
>JBPCQG010000257.1:0-2749 GCA_050998315.1 Chitinophagaceae bacterium | reverse complement strand
CTGCAATAGTAATGGTTTCCTGAACTGTCATTGGTACATCACAGATCCTGAATTCTACTGTATTAAAAAACGGATGAACTCTAAGATCCCACCATATTTTTTTTGCATTATCTATACAATTTGTTTTTACTAAAAGCTTGATGTAATTATCATAAGCTTCTATATTTTCAAAATAATCAGGTATTCCTGTTCTTGGAAATTTATCGAAGACCTTTGTTCGGAAAGATTTGTAACCCGTTAACCTCCCTTCCCAAAAAGGAGAATTAGTACTTAATGCATAAATATGTGGCAAAAAATACCTGGCAGAGTTGGCGATATGTATAGCCATCTCACGATTTTCCATACCTACATGCACATGTAATCCAAATATTAGATTGCTCCTCGCTGCTTCCTGTAATTCCTTCACAATTTCACTATACCTTGCATGATCAGTTATTAGTTGGCTTTCCCAATGGCTGAAAGGATGTGTGCCTGAAGCGCCTACCCACAATCCAAGATCACCTGCTATGCTGCTTATAGTTTTACGAAGCGTAGAAACGTCCATCATAGCTTCATCAATATCCTGACAAATATCAGTGCCAACTTCCACAACAGCCTGGTGCATTTCTGCCTTTACTTTATCCTTTATAATTTTTTGTCCTTCATGTACAATTTTTTGCTCATGACTTTTTAATTCACGGCTTACAGGGTCAATAACCATGTATTCTTCTTCAACACCTAAAGTAAAATTTTTAAACGAAATACCAGCCATGAGTTTTAGGTTAAGGGTTATGAGTTGTAAATCTGTTTCTACTTAAACTACTTAATTACTTTATATTTTTTCTGTATTTCTTTCCAAGTCCCTTTAGGGATTTAGGGTATAAAGTTTTTTTTTCGTAGCGCTACGCTTTACATATTCTCCCCAGGTAAGATTATCTTTTGTATCATCCTGCGCTTCCGCTCTTTCAATGGCAAAAGTTGCAGCGGTTTCTACCACCCAATCAAAATTTTCCTGTCCCACGCTGGTTACTTCAGCGTCTGGTGCAGGGTTGCAGAAATCAATTGCGTAAGGCACTCCATCACGTAGTGCAAGTTCCACAGTATTGAAATCGTAGCCTAAATAGTTACAAATGCGCAAAACTATATCTTCCATCACAGCATGTCGTTCCTTATCTGGAGTAAAATCTGCAACATATCTTAAGTGATGCGGATTACGTGGCTCATACGGCATTATGCGGACATGCTTACCTCCAATGCAATAGCATCTGTAATATTCATCAAAAATAATTTCTTCCTGAAGCATCATAACCAACTCACCTGTTTCTCCATGCTTTCTAAAAAGATCATCCATATCTTTTACTTTATAAACATTTTTCCAACCCCCACCGGCAAAAGGTTTCATATAGGCAGGGAAACCGATATAATTAATTATGCCATCCCAATCTAATGGAAAAGAAAGATTGGCAAATGACTGATCTGTTGTATCTGCCGGAAGATCTTTTGAAGGAAGTATGACTGTTTTCGGTACAGGTACATCAATTTTTGTAGCCAGGCAATTATTAAAAAATTTTTCGTCCGCACTCCACCAAAAAGGATTATTAATCACCGCAGTGCCGGTGAGCGCTGCATTTTTAAGATACGCACGATAAAATGGAACATCCTGCGAAATGCGATCAATTATCACCGCATAGCCAGTTGGCTCACCCTGCATTACTTTATCAATGCTAACTGCCTCTGCAGTTACTCCTTTAATTTTTTTGCTGTTAACTCTTTCAATAAAGGCATCGGGAAAGCTTCTTTCTCTTCCAAATAAAATTCCAATTTTCTTCATGATTAATAATTTGTATGATTTATTACTGCATAATATTTTCTCAAGCAATTCAAATATATTTTTTCATGCCCAATAAAACAAAATTGTTTTATACAAAAAGGTTTAATGAAGTTGATCCCTCATACTTTTGATTAATTATTTTTGGAATTGATTTTGCTTATTTTTGAAACTTATGGAAGTTGAAAAGAGTGCAGGGATTTTAATAGAGACTCATGTTTTATTTTCATTTTATCTTGACAGAAAAGTTACGCTGGATTTTTATTTACCCACCAGTATTTTAAATCATTATGATATAAGTTTACTCCTAATAAATGACGGGCAAGACCTTTCTGAAATGAAATTTGAAAATATTTTAGAAGGGTATTCTGAGATTATAACGCCTTTATTATGCGTAGGTATACATTGTGGAGACAGAAAAAATGAATATGGTACCACAGATTTTCTTGATTATAAAGGACGAGGTATAAAAGCTAAGGCATATCAGCAATTTATTTTAAATGAGTTATTGCCATTTATAAGAAATACATATTTAATTTCTTCTTTTAAAGAAAAATCAATTTGCGGGTTTTCATTAGGTGCATTAAGCGCACTTGATATTGTATGGAACCATCCTGAAGAATTTAATAAGGTGGGTTTATTTAGCGCATCTTTATGGTGGAGAACCGTAAACCAGGATGATGATCTATTTGATGAAAACATTCATCGTATTATGCACACGAAAATTCGTAAGGGAGTTTATTATCCGTGGTTAAAATTCTTTTTTGAAGCAGGAAATAAGGATGAGTCTGCTGACAGAAATGGAAATGGAATTATTGATTCAATTGATGATACAGTAACACTTATTGATGAACTGATTTTAAAAGGATATGATAGAGAAAAGGATATTAAATATCTGGAATTAAAAGACGGCAAACATGATATTGCGACATGGAGTAAGGC
>JBPCQG010000186.1:0-17507 GCA_050998315.1 Chitinophagaceae bacterium | reverse complement strand
CGTAAGATGAGTCTTTCGATAAAGCAAATGAGTCAGGACCCTTGGAGTAGTATTGAAACACAATTCCCCCAGGGAAGTAAGCATAAAGGACTGGTGAAAAATATTACTCCTTATGGTGTATTTGTTGAATTATCTCCCGGCATTGGAGGTATGATACACATCAGCGACCTAAGCTGGCTTAAGCGCTTTAATAATCCTAATGAGTACACTAAAACAGGCAACGATATTGATGTGGTTATTATGAGCATTGATAAAGATAACCGCAAGCTTCAGTTAGGGCATAAGCAAATTGAAGAAGATCCATGGAATTCCCTGGAAGAAACATTTCCTGTTGGAAGCATACATGAAGGAACTGTTACAAGAAGAGATGATAAAGGAGCGTTAGTTCAGCTTCCTTACGGATTAGAAGGCTTTGCACCTGCCCGTCATTTATTTAAAGAAGATGATAAAACCGTTGTAGCTGATGAGATAGCGCAGTTTATGGTGATTGAATTTGATCGTAATGATAAGAGGATCGTTTTAAGTCATAGTAAAGTATGGCAGCAGGCAAAAGAAGAAGAAAAGCAAGCCGAAAATAAAGAGAGAAGGGCAGAAAATGAGAGTACCAAAAAAGCAGTTAAGAATATTCAAAGTAAAGTTGAAAAAACTACTCTGGGCGACTTAACCGCATTGGCAGATCTTAAGAAAAAGATGGATGATGATGGTGAGTCAACTGCAAACAAAGCAGAAGGAAAAGAGCCAAAAGCTGAAGTGAAAATTGAAATTCCTGAATCTAAAGCAGAACCAAAATATGTGGCAAAAACTGAATCTACTGAAGTTAGAGAAGAGCCTAAAGCTGAAGTGAAAACCGAAGTTGCTGAAACTTCATCAGAACCAAAAGCTGAAATAAATACTGAAGTTGCTGAAATTAAATCAGAGCCTAAAGATGAAGTGAAAACCGAATCAGCCGAAGATAGAACGGAACCTGAAGTGCAAACGGAAACTCCTGAAATCAAAGCTGAGGTAAAACCTGAATCTCCTGAAGTTAAAGAAGAGCTTAAAGCTGAAGTGAAAACGGAAGTTGCTGAAACCTCATCAGAACCTCAAGCTGAAGTGAAAACCGAAATTCCAGAAGTTAAAGAAGAGCCTAAAGCTGAAGTAAAAACTGAAACTCCTGATGTTAAAGCAGAAGTTCCAACCGACGAAGCTGCTGAAGTTAAACCTGCTAAAGCGCCTAAAGCAAAAAAAGCAAAGACAGATGAAACAGCAGATATTAAAACTGAGAGTAATTCAGTGGATATTGCTGAAATCACAGCTGCGGCAAATATAGTTCCTGAAGTAAAAGGTGAAGACTCAAAAGAATCAACAGAAGGTAAAGCAGAATAATTTCTTTTTTATAATTTCTACAATCCCATTGCGAGAGCAGTGGGATTTTTTTATTTAACATGTATTGACTCTCCAATCGCCTTACCTGCAATCCACCCACTCGTCCATGCATGTTGAAAATTAAAACCGCCTGTTATACCGTCAACATCCATTACCTCGCCTGCAAAAAATAAGTTGGCAACAATTTTACTTTGCATGGTGCTGGCATCAATCTCATTCAGTTTAATTCCTCCGGATGTAACAAACTCTTCTTTAAAAGTGGTTTTACCTTTTACTGAAAATTCCTGCATGCATAAAATCTTTATTAAAATATTTTGCTGCTTCGCAGGAAGGTCAGCCCAGCGTATATTTTCATTTATGCCTGACTGTTGTAAAAAATATTCCCATAGGCGTTGCGGGGATAAAGAAAGAATTTCTGTTAACGACCTTTTGTGCAGCAAGCGTACTTCTTATTAGCAAAAATTTATCTCTCAGTGTTTGCTCATTGTATTTAGGCAACCAGTTAACAACAATTTTAAAATCATAATTCCACTTATGTAATTCGCTTGCAGCAAATGCAGATAATTTTAAAATTGCAGGTCCGCTTAATCCCCAATGCGTTATTAATAAAGGTCCTCGTTGAGAAAACTTTGTTCCTACAATTTTTACAATTACTTTCTCAACAGAGATGCCCATCAGAGCTTTTATTGGATCATCGGGAATATTAAAAGTAAATAAAGAAGGTACGGGTTCTTCAATGCTATGACCTAAGTTTTTTAGCCAGGTAAATTGTGATGACTTAGAATATCCGCCGCTTGCAATACAAACAAAATCCGCAAGAAAATTCTCATCATTCGCAAGATTGACTGACAACTGACCACTGACAACTGACAACTGACAACTTCTTCACTTCCCTATTCATCAAAATCTGAATTCCGCATCTATTCACTTCCTTCATCAAACAATCAATAATAGTTTGAGAGGAATTAGTTACGGGGAACATTCTACCGTCAACTTCGGTTTTTAATTCAACACCTTTTTCTTTAAACCAGCTAATGGTATCGGTTGTAAAAAACTGATGAAATGCCTTTTTTAAAAAATGCTCACCACGGGGATAATTCTTTATCATTTCTGCAATGTTGAAAAAGGAGTGGGTTACGTTGCATCTGCCACCTCCGCTTACTTTTACTTTGCTAAGCAGTTTTGTTGTCTTCTCAATCATTATGATCTCCAGTTCATGATTAAAAGCTGCAGCATTTATTGCACAAAAAAAACCTGCTGCACCACCTCCAATAACTACGAGTCGTCTTTTATTCATTAAGATTAAAAATAAAGTATTTTTAGAGGAGGATGTTTCATCATTTCGCTTTGAAAATTATTTTTAACCGCATGAAAAAATGTACATTTTTAATTCTTGCATTAACTTTTATTACAACACAATCGTTTAAACATGACTTTACGAAGAGAAAGAAACATGTTATAGTTTGGCAGCCATCTCATCAAACAGATACAGGCAAAGATTTTAGCGAAGCGGCAACATGTAGTGCAATTGTAGCTGCAGCAATGGAAACTAAACCAAATTTAAAAGAATACAAAGTATGGAGTTTAGGTAAAGAGAATTTGCATCATGCTGATTCAGGAAGTAATACAAAGATTGAACATACATCTGCAATAATTGACGGAAAGATATCAGGCTATGCCTATGAATTGCAGGAATCTAACAAGCGAAAACCATATGTATTTATTTCAGTGCATAATAATGGTGGGACAAAACGTAATGCTGTATGGGGATACATTCACTATGGTGATAAATATGAACAGGAAAACCGTGAACTTGCTGCAAGATTAATTAAAGCAATTGCTTTTGTAACAGATCTTGAGAACCGTGGTGTATTACTTGACAGTACAACAGGCAGAAATGATTATCGCTGCAAAACTACAGGCAAGCTTGGGTTCTATAGTCTGGATGAAAATATTAATACAGCGCCTTTTCGTGTTCTGCTTGAGATAGGCGATAATGCTGTTAGCAGGGAATTACTCATTAGTCCCGAGGGACGCAAAAAATGGGAGAAGCTCTTAAGCTGGAATTAGCAGCATGGGCTGGAAGATAAAAAATGAGCTGAACATTTGAGTAACCTTGAAGTTGAAATAACAGAAAACCTACACTGATAAATAGTTGAAGAAATTTTAGTGAAAGCATTTTCACTATACTTTTGCTAATTGTTATCCAGCATGGATTACAAAAGATTATACGACTATTTTTCAGTAATACGCCGAAATCATGAAAAAATAAAAAAGGAGGCAGAAAATTTCTACCTCCTTTCTCTTTGTATAAATCGAATATTTAATAACCTGGATTCTGAACAAGTGTATTGCCTGCAAGCGTAGCAATTTCAACAACTCTGTTTGCAATGGGGTAATATTCATTTTTGCCTTTTGTAAATCCGGCAGAACCCCTTTTATAGGTTCTTCTATCTTTTTCTACAGCAAAGTATGCGTTTAACACCTCTGCTGCAATGTCCCATCGTACCAGATCAAAGAAGCGATGTCCTTCCATAGCAAGTTCAAGCCGCCTTTCAAACCGAACCGCATTTCTTGCAGTAACCTTGTCTACAAATGGAGCCATATATTCACCTATCTTATAGTTTGCCGGTGCACCGGGTACAAAGCCCGCCGTATTGGCTGCCCTTTTACGTACTTTATTAATATATTCCTGGGCTTTGGTGAACGAACCAACTTCAATTTCTGCTTCGGCAGCCATCAACAATACGTCTGCGAAACGGATGATATTATAGTTCTTAGCTGTTTGCCTAAAATTGCTGATGTTAGTTAACCCGCCAAGATCTGAATTTTTAGTAACATGTTTTTTGGGACTAAAGGGACCGGCATAGGGTTGATCACGTATCCAGCTACGGCCGGGATGTTCCCCGAAATCATAATAAGGTATGCCTCTTCTTCCTACTGACCAATCTAAACGGGGATCCAGGGGAGTTGCTATGTCATTTGCAAAGGGGTCACTTGCAAGAACGCCTTCATCATTTTTAAGGACGGTATTGTTATATGAACCGTCCAAAAAGGGAAGTCCATTGGCATCTACCTTAAATGCATTCACAAGGTTTTGAGATGGTTGGTAAAATCCGCAGCAGCCCCAAACACCTCCGTAAGGATAGGCAAGCTCATAAGTTGTTTCGGCAGAAGCAGTAACTGTACCGCTTGCCTGGGCCTGCATTGAGAAAACGGCTTCGGCACTATTTTCAAAAGCAATGTCAAAATTTTTCCAGTACTGATCCTGTAGATCATATTTTTTGTTGTTTGTAGTTACTCCCTGTGGGATGATCACATCGTATAATGCTTTTGCTTCAGCAAATTTTTTGTCGTACATAAGTGCCTTAGCAAGCAAACTACCAGCTGCCCATTTATTTGCTTTACCCACTAATGGCTGAGTAGCCGGCAAATTATCATACGCAAATTTAAAATCTGCTGCTATCATGGGCCATATGTCAGCTTTGTTGTCGTATGTAGTGGTAGTTTCACTTATGAAAGGTACCTTATTCCACATTCGCTTTGCTTCAAAGTGATAAAGACCTCTTAAAAATCTTGCCTGTCCAATATAATTCGTCTTATCCGCAGCAGATAATTCAGGTATTTGACCTGCAAATTTGATCACATCATTAGCCCTAGCAACACCTTCATATATTGCCAGCCATTTATAATAAAAGTAAGTGTTAGCAGGTTGTGATGCCCAAAGTTCAATTTCGGTCATTTGAGGTTGGTCGTTTGCATCTGTGCCTTTATACGCGTCATCAGATACTACATCTCCATATACCCAGTTGGTTACGCCTACATACCAGCCCCTTGAATCTTGTATTCCTATTCCGTCAAGCATGCCATAGGCTCCAATTAAAAGTCCCTCAATGCCTTTAACGCTTTGTAATTGTTCCGGAGTATATCTGCCAAATGGCTGCGGTTCCAAAAATTCTTTCTTACACCCGGTAAGTCCTATAAATGTACTGGCTATTACACAAGCCAATATTAAATATCGTGTCTTTGATTTCATAATTATATTTTTAAATGATTATTATAAAGTTTCTAAAATCCCACATTTAATCCAAATAAAAATGCTTTGGCAGTTGGGTAATTGCTTATATCGACACCAAGATTTCTATCAGCAAAACGCCTCGTGTAGTCATTACGGCCGGTATTGGTTGTTGTAATTTCAGGATCCAATCCGGTATATTTGGTAATAGTGAAAAGATTTTGTGCCTGTACGTAAACTCTTAAGCGATCGATCCCAAACCTGTCCATTATTGTTTTAGGAAGTGTATAACCTAATTGAAGATTGCGCATTCTTAAATAACCTCCTGGTTCTATATAATAATCTACCGGTACTTGCCCACTGGTTGCATCGCTACCAGTAACAAGCGGCAGCTTGGCATCACGCTTTTCCGGTGTCCAGCTATCATACAGTACCCTGCGGTCTCTATTACCCTGGAACGTATTAAAATCTGTCCAATACCTTACGAGATTGGCAAGTTGCCCACCGGCTTTCCAATACAAAAATGTTGAAAAATCAAAGCTTTTATAATTTACACCAAAATTAAAGCCCATAATAAATTTAGGATGTGGGCTGCCAATAAATGCTCTGTCGGCGGGGGTAATTTTGCCATCAGGCTTACCATCTGGTCCTGATATATCTTTATACTTCCAGCCTCCAATAAATTTCCCAGCCTGTACCTGGGAAGCAAGCTCTGTTGCATCATCAAAAAAGCCATCTACCTGGTAACCATAAAAACTTGATAACGGTCTTCCGGCAACGGATCTGTTGAGAGGATCTATTCTTGTTCTGTCTCCTTCAAAAAATGGATCAGCTAACCCGCCCACTTTATTTTTATAAAGAGAAAAGGTTGTACTAATATCATAGCGAAGATCCCGTCTGCCACCGCCACGATAGGACACTGCAAGATCAATACCTTTGTTATTCATTGAGCCAATATTAATTGGCTGCCTGTCAATTCTTCCTCCAAAAAGGCTGGGGTCTGATTCTTTTTCAAAAAGAAGATCAGTTGTTTCACGATTATAAACGTCTAATGTAACGGCAAGTTTATTGTTGAACATGCTTGCATCAACACCTAATGTTGCCGTAGCTGTTTCCCCCCATTTTATATTAGGGTTACCGATGGTTAAGTGACGTACCCCGGGAGTATAATTGGTATTGCTTCCGTTAATAGGATAAGACGCATCATTGTTTATATTAAACAGGGTAATAAAACCCAAAGGGCTAATGTTATCATTCCCTAACTTTCCATAACCAAAGCGAAGTTTAAGGTCGTTAAATGCTTTTACATTTTTAAAGAATGGTTCTTCGGTAATTCTCCATCCTACACTGAAAGCAGGGAAATTTCCATATTTATGGGTAGGCCCAAACGCATCTGATGAACCGTCTCTCCGGAATGTTCCGCTTAATAAATATTTACTCTGATAAGCATAATTTACCTGTGCGATAACCGGAGAATATTTTCTGAATCTAAACTCACTGCTGGCGCCAAAAGGCGTAGCGCTAAGCGTGGAGCTGATTTGCTGGAAGTTGCGATCTAAGTTGAAGTAATCTGCCGCACTTGCAGAGATGTTTCTTCCCTGGACTTGAACTATCTCAGTACCCAGCACGGCTTTTATTTCATGTATATCTCCAAAAGTTTTTTTGAAATTTACCGTGTTATACCAGGTTAACTGATACCCATATCCCTGAGCCTCATTAAAAGTGGCAATATTAGTTCTACCTTCAGCATTCTCATATAACGGCTGAACAAAAACAAAACTGCTCGAATTGCCAAAATCCATTCCTAAGTTAGAGCGAAAAGTAAAGTACCGTAAAAAATCTGCTTCTACATAAAGGCTCCCAATCAAGCCAACTCTTTTATCCTTACCATTTTTTCTCTTGTCTAAATTAGCATATGGATTTGAGGAATTACCCAGGTTGGAACCCCTTGTGCCGGCATAATTCCCTGCTATATCAAATACAGGAATTATGGGCTGCTCCCTAAAAGAGAAAGCAATAGGATTACCCTCACTTTGGTTGTCAAAACCCTGTACTCCGGTTCTGTTTGTGAAATTAACCTGCAGATTTTCTCCCACTCTTATTTTATCTTTTATCTTAAAGCTGGTGTTTGCCCGTAGTGCATAACGCTGATAACGGGTGGTATAAACAATTCCCTTCTGATCAAAATAATCTAAACCAAAAAGATAATTTGCATTATCAGAACCGCCTGATGCCGTAACCTGGTGATTATGCATAGGCGCTTTTTGAAGAATTGCGCCTAACCAATCCGTACCTTCCTGGCTTGCCGGTACAATCAGATATGTACCCGGACCATTCACGTCGAACAAATTAAGTTTGTATAACGAAGGGTCTGTAATAGGATTACCTGCAACAATGCCACCATTACTTCCGGTGGCATTCTTGTCACTTGAGTTGGCGTAGATAAATGCGGGGATAATTGGTGCTTTACTAAGGCCAGTTGGACCAGCATATTGACCATGCTTAAATTCGCCGTTAGCATTAAGATTACCTGAGTTTTTTGCTAACAGAAAAAGGTAATCTCCATATTCCTTTGTATTAAGCAGATCCAATCTTTTATTAAAGGTTTGCCAACCATAATAACTGTCATAAGTAACTTTTGGGCGGCCATATTTTCCCTTTTTTGTGGTAATGATGATAACACCACCTGCAGCTGCAGAACCGTAAATGGAAGCTGCTGATGCATCTTTTAATATCTGCAGGCTTTCAATATCATTGGGATTTAACTCCGTGATAGAACCTACCCGTGCACCATCCACTACATACAAAGGTTCGTTATTGCCAAAGGTGCTGTAACCATGCATACGTACATTAGCACCTGTACCCGGAACACCGGAAGTACCAACAGTTACACCAGCAGCACGCCCTTGTAAAAGGCTTTGAATGTTTGAACCGGGGTTAGCCACTAATTCTTTTATGTTCACCACAGCAACTGAACCCGTAATATCTTTTTTTGCCTGAGAGGTATACCCCGTTACCACAACCTCATTGAGTGAGGTATTTGTTGCCTTTAATGAAACACCTAAAGGCGAACTTGAGCCCGCAGATACTTCAATTGGTTCGAAACCCACATTCGTAATTAATAATGTTGATTTTGCATTTGGAACTGTAACGGTAAAATTTCCGTCACCATTAGTTTGCGTAGCAATGTTTGTTCCCTTAACCACTACAGTGGCGCCAGCAATTGGTTGTTGGTTTAAATTGCTGGTTACATTACCTGTAACCGTTTTTTGTTGAGCGAATACATTCGTTACAAAAAACAAAAGAAATAATAACAGCAAATGCTTTGATGTTAGTTTTAGATTCATAAAGTAAAATTTTAAAATTTAAAAAGTATTTGAGGATGTAGTTAATAGTTTAGCTAAATCTTTTTTAAAATTAAGGAATTTATCAATTGCTTTAACAATAGCCTAACAATTTTTTTTGAAAAAATTGGAGGTTAATTTTACATACCGGTTTGTAAGTAATGTCTTTAATAAATGAAAACATTATAGCTGCCAACATGGATGGTGAAGTAACACGTTGCAGGTTTGAAAATTGAAATTATCTTTTGCTCCGATCATAATACAATTAAAATTTTGTTTAGGGGTATCAAAACGATTATGATATTAAAGAACGAAGAATTTAAAAGAAAAAGATTTGATTCATAAACTTTATAAAAAATGCCGCAGGATATTCTATAAATTCATTAATAATAATAACTGCACAAATCCCATTCGCTTTTTCTACTGCTTCAATGAAAGCTTTACATCAACTATTTTTTACCGTAAGAAATAAGGTTCGCCATAATCCGGTACGCACCTTCAACAGCATAAGGTAGTTGCCGGTGAAACGAATAGGCGCAATATGTATAATTACCTTTCCCATATTTTGCCATCAGCCATCCCCCGCTTTGAGGTGATTGCCCCACGTCCTGCGTAGATATAATTGGCACATAAGCTGTATCCCACTTAGCGAAAAATTTAGAACCTCTTTGCTCCACCCATTTGTCAAAATCTTTCAGTGTTATCTTATTTGGAAAATTTAATACCCTATGATCTGCGTTCAATAATTTTACCGGAGAATTCTCTTCTGAAATCTCTTCTGAATTTCCCGGCAATTCTGCCGGATAAGCAGCCATCCGGTCGGGAATAAATTCAGGCGTTTGAAACAGAACAATTAAATGACCGCCATTTTTTGCATAAGAAAGTAACCGTTGGTTATAGGTATTCAGGTCCTGTCGAACTGCATAGGCTCGTGTCCCAATCATGATTACATCGTATTGATCTAATCTTCCTGAGGAAAGATCGTTGGTATTCAATAATTGAACCTTTGCACCCAATTGCTGCAGTCCTGCCGGCACTTCATCTCCTACCCCCATTACATAACCGATATTTAGATTAGGCACTACATTCACATTAATGCCCTTTACGGTTGCCACGGCTGGATGATATAAAATTGCCTGGTCATTATCCCGGTGACTAATTAAATCATATCCTTGTGTATATGCTTTTCCATTTGCAGTAGCTATTGCCTGTATATCATAACTCTTTTCCTCTATTGCAGGCAAAGAAACACGTATCGAAAAATTATTTTTTTCACCAGATTTGGTAAATGCGAAAGGTGTTTGTGAGGGCTGCACTCCCCACCCCGCCGGAACTTTCAATGTAAGGTCTCCTTTAATTGCACCGTCATAATTATTTATCAATTCAACCTGTGCATTAAAGCTTTTTATCTTACTGTTTTTAGGTATGATACCTATCTTAGGGCGAATGTTGACAGCAATTGCCGGAGCTACTTTTAAAGTAAACTTGTCGTATCCATAAGGCAAGTTTGCCTGTCTCACCTGAACAGGTATTTCTATTTCCACTAACTCATTATTGATTATATATGAAGCTGAAACCTGTAATGGAGGCTTACTCCACGGTAAATTTTCATATTGTTTATCATAAGATTGATACTGATTTTCCTGGAGTGCTTTTCTGGTAAAATTGGGTTGAGAAAAAGGAGCATTCTCAGGAACAGTTACAGTAAAAATTTGCTCAGTTTTTTCATTCATTTGCAAACTCTTTAACTCCTGTTGCTTGTTATCAATCTTCCAGTTGGCGGGAGCGACAAGCTTTATGCTTTTTGGTTCAATAGGATACGGGCTATTATTTACCATCATCACTTCTACCTTAAAAGGTTGGTTTGCCACAGCAAAACTCATGGTTGGTTGTGGTTCGTAAAAGCTTCTTTTCTCTTTGGTGCCAAAGGGTATTGCTATAGCCTGCAGGTTAATATTTAATGTGGCGTTAATGGCATCTATAAACTGCCGCTCTTTGATCTGCAACATAAACAGCGCTTCCGGGTGGTTAGTACTTAATTGAATTGCTGATCGGGTTTTAGATAAACCATTAGTAAGAAAGGGAACGATCGTCGCCGGATTTTGTGGTTTAAATTCTTTGATGGCATGATCAACATCTGCTGCTATTTCAGTTAGTAACCGGGGTAATCCGGCAGGAGCAGTTTCTCCGGTTATTTTAAATATGCCGGTAATAGATGTATCAATCCCACCAAAAAAACTATTTTCTTTTTCTTCACTCTTTACCTGGCTTTGCATGCGTTCGTAATATTGTATAGAAGGTCCATTAACTTCGTTACGGTGACCTCCATTTTGTGACCGATGCAAACTATATCCCAACAAAGAAAAGTTTTTGTAAGACTGACCTAACCATGGGCTGTATACTCCTGTGTTCAACGCCATATTCCAATGTTCAGCTGCTCTTACCCCTCCCCGATATAATTTTAGTGCTTTCCATGGTCGCAATGCTTCGTTGCTTAGCTGTTCAGGAAAAGCGGTAGGATCACCTGCAAGTTTATATGCCTCCTGGCTAATTTCTCCAGCTGCCTGATGATTGCCATGTCCATCACGAAGAGTTCCATTAAAGCGTGAGATGATGACCAGGGGTCTGTTTATGCGAATCACTCTAACCATCTCGCTTAGTACATTTTGCTTGCCCCACTTATCATACGCTTCTTCTACCCGTTTAGAAAATCCATAATCTACCACTTTTGTAAAGTATAAATCATCTAATCCGTAATAACTTCCTGCCAATAAAAATTCTTCTGTACGTAATAAACCTAATTGATCAAAAAATTCTACACCTAAAACATTGCCGCCGCTTTCGCCTCTGTTTAGTGAAAGCAGGGCTGTTCGTACACCTTCACCACGACTTAGGTAAGTTAACAAGTCAGCATGTTCATCATCAGGATGAGCCTGGGTATGAAGTACACTTGCAGTTGTTTTAAGTTTCAACAATTTTTGCCAAACGCCTGTAATACCATGATCTTGCGGCAAATCCTTTGCTCCCTGCTTTTCTCCTGTTAATGTTAATACTTTATAAAGAACCTGCTTGTTTTTTTGTGCTGATACACTTGAAGAGGCATAAATTAATAAATAGCTAATGATGTAGAAGTAGATAAATGCTTTTGAAGATATAAGCCATGCATGTTTTGAAAATTTCATTGCGCTTAAGTTTATAGTTACTGCATAATAAAAATATGATACATTACTAATATTGCGCTAAACAAAATGTTCTTAACAACTACAACTATACCTGACAAGATTAAGCTAACTAACTTTCGTCTGAGTGAAGAACTTGAAAAAGAAATATTAAGTCAGTCCGAAGAATAAATAAGTAATACATCACACTAGTATATTCGCAATTGATAACTTTCTGAAAAACTAAGGAATTCAATAATAATCACTGCATAAATTTTCATTGGCTTTTTCTGCAGCTTCTATGGAGGTGAAGGAAGATAAGATGTCTGCTTTATCTTTTTTTACACAAATGGTATGTTCATAATGAGCTGAAGGCTTTCCATCGCGTGTTCTTACAGTCCATCCATCCTTATCATTTATAACATTCTTCTTACCCATATTTATCATTGGCTCAATAGCAATTACTGCCCCTTCATTCAATTTAGAACCTGATCCTCTTTTACCGTAATTGGGCACCTGCGGATCTTCATGCAAATCCTTTCCCAAGCCATGCCCTACCAATTCTCTTACAACACCATATCTATGTTTACGTTCTGTATACTCCTGAACAGCATGAGCAATATCTCCTACCCTGTTGCCTGCCACTGCTTTTTCAATTCCTTTGTATAAAGATTCTTTTGTAACCCTCATTAATTGTTTTACATCTGCACTAACATTACCAATTGCAAATATATAGGCGCTGTCGCCATGATAACCGTTTTTATAAACACCAATGTCAACTGAAATAATATCTCCTTCTTTTAAAACATTGTTTGTAGGAAACCCGTGCACCACTGCATCATTAACCGAAATACATGAGGCATAAGGAAATCCACGATAGTTTTTAAATGACGGGGTTGCTCCGTTATCTCTTATGAAATTTTCCGCCGCCATGTTTAATTGCATTGTGGTAACGCCGGGCTTAATAAGCTTTGCCACTTCTGCAATGGTATCCCCAACCAGCAAACTATTCTGGCGCATTAGTTCAACCTCTTCTGCTGTTTTATAATTTATCATTCCGCTATCGCTGTAAGGAGTTCCAAAGGCTCCGGAAGTTCAAGAAGTTTATGACAACCTCTGAAACTTTTGAACCTATTAAACCTTTGGAACGTATAAAAAACCCCAACGTTTTCGTCTGGGCAAATATAAATAATTGTGACACGGAGACCGCCAGGCACACTATGATCCGGTTACTCCAGGAGCAATTGTTTGTCTTCCCTGAATTCTTCCGCTGCTCATTAACCCATCATATTGACGCATCAGTAATTGGGTTTCTATTTGTTGCAACGTATCCAATACCACACCTACCATTATCAATAAAGACGTGCCTCCGAAGAAAGTTGCAAAGCCCTGTGTAACACCAAAGCGTTGTGCAATGCCGGGTAAAATGCCCACAACTGCAAGCAATACAGCGCCGGGCAATGTTATCCTATCCATTATAGTTCCGATATAATCTGCAGTGGGTTGCCCAGGTTTTACTCCCGGGATAAATCCATTACTGCGTTTAAGATCATCAGCCATCTGCTTTGGATTAAAAATTAATGCAGTGTATAAAAAAGTAAATCCAATAACCATAATTGAATAGATGATCATGTAAATAAAATTACTGTGATCAGTGAAATACAACGACCAGCTTTTGCCGGAAGTTTGAAAGCCTGCAAAAATGGTTGGTAAAAACATAATTGCCTGTGCAAAAATGATAGGCATAACACCGGCAGCATTCACTTTTAATGGAAGGAATTGCCTTGCACCCCCAAACTGCCTGTTACCAACAATTTGTTTTGCATAATTAACGGGAATTTTTCTTACCCCCTGCACCAAAACTATTAATCCAAGAATGATCGCAATAAGAATTGCTATTTCCACCATGAATATTAATAAGCCGCCACCACCACGCGTTTGCTTGGCATAAAATTCCTGCATAAAAGATTCCGGCAATCTTGCCAAAATACCGATCATGATTATTATAGAAGTACCATTACCTAAACCTTTATCAGTAATTTTTTCACCGAGCCACATTACAAATAAAGTGCCTGTAGTTAAAATAATTACTGTTGATAACCAGAAGAAAGAAGAATATGCAGGCAATAATGCTTCCCTGTTAGTAGTTGTTAAGAAACCAATATATGCTGCTGCCTGAAAAGCAGTAACGATAACTGTTAGATAACGTGTCCATTGATTAATTTTCTTTCTGCCACTATCCCCTTCCTTTTGAATTTTTTGAATTTGAGGAACCAATATCGTCATCAGCTGCATAAAAATTGATGCAGAAATGTATGGCATTATACCTAATGCAAAAATGGATGCCTTAGAAAAAGCACCGCCAACAAAAGCATCCAGCAACCCAAGCATACCACTTTTACTTGTGCTGTTTAAGTTGGCAAGTTGATTCGGATCAATCCCGGGGAGTACAATATGAGAACCCAGACGGTAAACAAAAATTAGCACTAAGGTTATAATTATCTTACTGCGCAATTCCTCTATTGTCCAGATGTTTTTTAAAGTCTTTATAAATTTCTTCACAGAATTAAAATGATTTAATTGTAGGCATGATATGGATAAGCAAATATCGCTGTTTTATTTTACTATTTCCACTGTACCACCGGCTGCTTCAATTGCACCTTTAGCTTTTTCACTTATTGCATTTACTTTGAAAGGAATATTTGCTTTCAACACTCCATTGCCTAATATTTTTACCCTGGCAGTTTGATTGATAAGGTTATTGATATAAAGATTCTCTAAGTTAAATTCTTTGATATCATATTTTTCAATCAACTGATCTATCTGACCAAGATTAAAAACTTTATATTCGATGCGATTAATATTTTTAAAACCCCGCTTTGGAACCCTGCGCTGAATGGGCATCTGACCACCTTCGTGAGCCATTTTAATTTTATAACCGGCACGGCTTTGTCCGCCCTTATTACCTTTTGTAGATGTTCCTCCTTTACCGGAAGCCTCACCACGTCCAATACGTTTTTCCTTGTGAGTTGAACCTGTAGCCGGTCGTAAATTGTGTAGTTGCATTTTGTTTGATTTTGAACTTACGGGGTATCACTAATTAATTTGCTTATTCGATAATATGCTGATGTGCTAATGAAAGTTTATACTAATTAGCACATTAGCATATCAGCACATTAAACTAATTCTTCCACCTTAATAAGATGGCTTACTTTTTTTACCATCCCTAAAATTTGCGAAGAAGCTTCAACTTCTTTTGTGGCATTTAATTTATTTAATCCCAAAGCCTGCAAAGTTAATTTCTGCCTCTCTGAACGATCAATGCCGCTTTTTACTTGTGTTACTTTTATCTTCTTCATAATTCTAAAACGCTATTAGTAAAAAATAATCTTCCTGATTTCCCCCTTCGGGGGATAGGGGGCTTTATCCATTAAAAACTTTCTTTAAAGAAATATTTCTTGTTTTAGCGACTGCAATTGGTTCACGCAATGTTGCTAAGGCTTTTACTGTTGCTTTTACCACGTTATGCGGATTAGCAGAACCCAGTGATTTTGCAAGCACATCGGTTATTCCGCATGCTTCCAACACAGCTCTCATGCTTCCCCCGGCAATTACACCTGTACCATGTGCAGCAGGCTTTATTAAAACCTTTGCAGCTCCTTCTTTACTCCATTGCTCATGCGGGATAGTCCCATGCATCACAGGCACTCTTATCAAATTCTTTTTAGCATCGTCAATACCTTTAAGAATTGCTTCCTGTACTTCTTTAGCTTTACCCAAACCCTGTCCTACCACGCCATTACCATCGCCTACTACAACCAATGCAGAGAAACTAAATGCACGTCCGCCCTTTGTTGTTTTTACAACACGGTTTATCGTAACCACTTTTTCTTTCAGCTCCAGATCTCCGCCTTTAATTTTTGAAATATTTGCCATTTATTAAAATTGATTTTCTAATTAGAATTGTAAACCGCCTTCCCTTGCACCATCAGCAACTGCTTTTACACGACCATGATATAAATAACCACCACGATCAAACACAACATCTTTAATACCTAACTCACTTGCTTTTCTTGCTACTGCTGCGCCAACCAGTTTACTCTTTTCAACCTTGTTTACTTTTTGCGCAACAATATCTTTTTCTTTTGATGAAGCTGCCGCAATAGTAGTTCCATTCTCATCATTTATAAGCTGCACATAAATTTCTGTATTACTTCTGAAAACGCTTAACCTTGGCTTGTTGCCGCTTCCGCTTATTTTTTTCCGGATGCGATGCCTGATTTTTGTTCTTGCCTTAGTCTTATTTGAATTCATCTTTGTTATTTTTTACTTCTCCGATTTTGCGGAAAATATTTTTTCTTTTTTTGTTATCAGTTCCAGTTTTCCATGGCATCATCGTTGTGTCACTCACTTCAACTTTTCCAGCTTTCCCCATCGGCTTTGTGCGTGAGCAAGTCTCTCCCATCCAGGGAGATTTAGAGGGTTTTATTTACCAGCTGCCTTACCTGCTTTTCTGCGTAGCACCTCACCTGCAAACTTCACACCTTTACCTTTATATGGCTCAGGCTTACGTAAGCTCCTGATCTTTGCTGCCACCTGACCCAACAATTGTTTATCAATACTCTCTAAAGTTATCATTGGGTTTTGTCCTTTCTCCTGTGATGTTGTTACTTTTAATTCTTTAGGTATCTCGAAAATAATATTGTGAGAATAACCTAAGGCAAGATCCAAAACATTTCCCTGGTTGGCAGCTTTAACACCTACACCTACTAACTCAAGCTTTTTGCTATATCCTTCAGTAACCCCTTTAACCATATTGTTTACCAAAGAGCGGTACAAACCATGCATCGCACGATGACGGATCTGATCAGTTGGTCTTACAAATGCCACTTTATCATCTTTCACTTCCAATTTTATATCTCTATCCACCATTTGTTTCAACTCACCTTTAGGACCTTTAACAGTAATAACATTTTCCGGACTAACAGTTACGTTAACACCATTTGTTATTGTTACAGGATTCTTTCCAATTCTAGACATTATATTTTTTATTTTTCTACGGTGGGGCGGAAACCGCCAGACCGGTTTATTAATAAATGTTACACAAAACTTCGCCACCTACGTTTTGAGCTTTTGCTTCTTTGTCAGTCATTACACCTTTTGATGTTGAAACTATCGCAATACCCAAACCATTCTTCACACGTTTAAATTCATCAGGCTTTGCATAAGTGCGCAAACCAGGACGGCTCACCCGTTCCAAACTCTGAATAGCAGGCAGTTTTGTAGATGGATCATATTTTAAAGCTATTTTGATAACTCCTTGCCTGCTGTCATCTTCAAACTTGTATTTTAAGATATAGCCCTTATCATACAATATCTCTGTTAAACGCTTTTTTAAATTGCTGGCAGGAATTTCAACAATCCTGTGATTAGCCATTTGAGCGTTTCTAACTCTTGTTAAATAATCTGCTATCGGATCCGTTACCATAATGTGTACCCTCCAACTCCCTAAAGGGAGAGTTTTGTTTGTCAAAATTTATTTTTCCCATTATCCCCTTTAAGGGTTAGGGGTTTTACCAGCTTGCCTTTTTAACGCCGGGTATTTTACCCTGTAAAGCCATATCA
>JBPCQG010000156.1:0-3114 GCA_050998315.1 Chitinophagaceae bacterium | reverse complement strand
TCAATTGATGGAGGTTTAATAAAAATAAAAAGAGAGTTTACCGGATATTCTTTTTGCACATGAATAGCTCCTTGTACATCTATATCAAGTACAGGGATTTTTTCATCATTCCAAATGCGTTTTAATTCTGATTTTAATGTGCCATAGTATTTCCCTTCATATACCATTTCCCATTCAACAAATTCGTCATTTAAAATTTTTTGTTGAAATTCTTCAACAGAAATAAAATAATAATCGATCTCATTTTTTTCATTCGAACGCGGCTGCCTTGTAGCCACAGAAATAGAAAAAGAAAGTTTCGGAAATACTTTCATTAAATGGCGGGTTATAGATGTTTTACCTGCACCTGACGGAGCAGTTATTACAATCATCTTTTGGTATTCTTTCTTCATTTTGTTTTTGTCTGAACCATGATTTATAAGATTATGAGATTAATAGGAAAATAAATACACACTCATTTTTGCTACTCATCTCTGATCACCCATCACCGATCACTAATTACTCTATTTACTTTATATACATTATTTACTTAACCCTCCTGATCTCCGCGCCTAAATTATTTAATCTTTCATCAATATTCTCATAACCTCTGTCTATCTGTTCAATATTTTGAATAGTACTTTTTCCTTTAGCGCTTAATGCAGCAATTAGCAAAGCAACGCCGGCCCTTATATCCGGGCTACTCATGGAAATTCCTCTTAAGGGGTACAATCTTTCCAAACCTACAACAACTGCCCGGTGAGGATCGCATAAAACAATGCGTGCACCCATCTCAATTATTTTATCTACAAAAAATAACCTGCTTTCAAACATTTTTTGATGGACAAGTAAACTTCCTTTTGCCTGGGTGGCAACTACTAAAATAATGCTTAAAAGATCTGGTGTAAGCCCCGGCCATGGATGATCATAAATAGTTAGAATAGAACCATCTAAAAAAGTTTGCATTTCGTAAGAAAATTGCGCCGGAATATGAATGTCATCTTCAATAAAATTCATTTTTATACCAAGCTGCAGAAATTTTTCCGGGATTATCCCTAAATGTTTAATGCCCGCATTCTTAATCACAATATCGCTTTGCGTCATTGCTGCAAGCCCGATAAAAGAACCTACTTCTATCATATCCGGTAAAATGGTATGTTCTGTTCCACCTAACTTATCAACTCCTTCCACGGCAAGCATATTACTTCCCTCTCCATTTATTTTTGCCCCCATACCTTTCAGCATTTTACAAAGCTGTTGTATGTATGGCTCGCAGGCTGCATTATAGATTGTTGTAATTCCGTTTGCCATTACAGCAGCCATCACCAGGTTAGCGGTTCCTGTTACACTTGGCTCATCAAGTAATATATAAGCGCCATTTAATTCATCGGTTTGTAAATGAAAAAAAGAATCAGCGGTATCGTATAAAATTTTAGCGCCAAGCTTTTCAAATCCGTTGATATGTGTATCTAATCTTCGCCGTCCAATTTTATCTCCACCGGGTTTTGGAATAAAAGCTTTTTTATATCTTGCCAGCCTAGGACCTGCAAGCATTACACTTCCCCTCAACCGCCCGCTTTTTTTGTTAAACGAATCACTATGTAAATAATCTACATCTATATCATCCGCCTGAAAAATATAGGTGTGCCTGTTTACTTTTTCTATTTTTACGCCAAGTTCCTCCAATAACTCTATCTGCAAATTCACATCTAAAATATCGGGGATGTTATTGATAGTAACTTTTTCAGATGTGAGCAAAATAGCAGAGATCACCTGTAAAGCTTCATTTTTTGACCCTTGGGGTGTTATCTCTCCCCTTAATTTTTTACCGCCTGTTACTTCAAAGGAACTCATCTTTAAAATTTTTCCCGATCAAAAATAAAAAACCCTGACATTTCTATAGTATGTCAGGGCATTTGAACATAAAGCCTGGTTTAATATCTCTTTTTAAACTTATTATTTCGGTTGTTGTTATTCCTGTTATCTCTTCCCTGGTTATTCCGGTTGTTACTTCTTGGTCCGAAATTTTTACGATACTTGCCTCCGGTACTTGCGTAATCATCCCTGTCGCCCCGGGTGTCAACTCTATGTTTTACAAATGGCCTGTTATTAAATTCCAGTTCCCCTTTTGTAATAGAAGCTAATTCAGTTTGAATATTATCATCATGAACCAACTCTTTATGCCAGTTGCTATAGGTTAATTTCATGTAGTATGCAATGGCATTAGCGAATCCCTGGCGCTTTTCAGAATCTTCTTCCTGCAATGCTTTATCAATTACAATCTCAATATTCTTTCCCAGGTGATTATACTTAGGATATCTTTTGGGATAAGGTAAAGCATCAGGCTTAGCTTTTAAGGATTCTCTTGTTGGTATTGGATAAGGGCTTTCAACATCCAATTTAAAATCACTTATTAAAAACAGGTGATCCCAAAGCTTATGCCGGAAATCTTCCACATTTTTTAAATGCGGATTTAAAAAGCCCATCAGCTCAATTAAGGCATAAGCGTTTTTCTGCCGCTTTTCCGTGTCTTCTAAGGCAAGCAGATATTCCACCATTTTTTGTATGTGGCGGCCATATTCACGGATCACTAAATGATTTCGCGTGGTATTATACTCCATATTCTCAACACTCTTCATATAGGCAAATGTATTGATTAAAAGTGGAGGAAACAAGCATTGGAATGTGCAATGTTTATTGTTTTAAGATATGGCCTGATAAACTTCTTTCTAAAAAACCACCAGGCTAATAAAGCTCCAATGCTGTCCGCGGCCCAATCCAGCAGATCGAAGCTGCGTCTTGGGAGCCGAAATCTTCTGAACACAAATTCTATATTTAAGATTTTGTAAAAGGAAGCGAATTACCTTAATTTTATTTTTGCATAAATAAACATGACTTTAAAAGAAATTTCCTCCTGGGTGAAAACCTACACCAAAGACTTACTTACTTACACTATTTCCAAAGTACATCAAAACGAATTAGCAGAAGATTTAGTGCAGGATACTTTTCTTTCTGCTTATCAATCCTATGAAAATTATAAAGGGAGAAGCAATGTGAAAACGTGGTTGTTTTCTATACTCAAACATAAGATTGCCGATCATTATCGTTCAAAATATAAACAGAATATTGAGGCTG
>JBPCQG010000155.1:0-8699 GCA_050998315.1 Chitinophagaceae bacterium | reverse complement strand
AATATTCCCGGAAGAGAATTGAAGGGAATTCATTTTGCGATGGATTTTTTAACACAACAAAACAAAAGAGTAGTCAATAAAAAAGTAGAAAGCACAAATATTTTTGCAACAGATAAAAATGTAGTGGTGATTGGCGGTGGAGATACCGGAAGCGATTGTGTAGGAACCGCCAATCGTCATAAAGCATTGTCTGTTACACAATTTGAATTATTACCCAGGCCACCTGAAGACAGAACTATTTTTATGCCATGGCCTACTTACCCAATGATTTTAAAAACAACTAGTTCTCATGAAGAAGGAGTGCAACGTAATTGGGCTATTTCTACAAAAGAATTTTTAGGTGATGAAAATGGAAATTTAATAGCACTGAAAATTGTTGACCTTGAATGGAAATTTACTGAAGAAAATAAGGCTGCGCAATTTGTAGAAGTACCCGGAACCGAAACAGAAACCCCTTGTGAACTTGCTTTGTTGGCGATGGGCTTTGTGCATCCGCAACATGATGGTTTATTAAATCAATTAGAAATTGAATTAGATGAGAGAGGAAATGTAAAAGCTTCAGAAAACTCATATCATACCAATATTCCCAAAATATTTACTGCCGGCGATATGCGCCGTGGGCAGTCTCTCGTAGTTTGGGCTATCTCAGAGGGAAGAGAATGTGCCCGAAAAGTTGATGAATATTTAATGAGTTGTTCATCATTAGAATCCCGCGATTCCACGCTTTTAGAGCAATAAAATATTCCCAATTTATTTTTGGTATAAAATCTACTGGATAAAGTATTATAAAAACAACTTATATTAATTTTTATTTATGATAATAAGTTGTGGAAAAGTATAAAACATTTAATTCATTGAAAAACAATGTATTAATCCTTAATCCATTCATATTATATAATATTACATGTATGTGCTAATGTTATTTTTATCTATTTTTTGTATAAATTTGAGAAAATAAACCAAATTTATGAGAAACATAAAAAGAATAAAATTAAAAGGTGCTGCACCGTTCCTGGTCTTAATGGCTATCGCTATCGCGGCATTATTTGTCCCCTCTATTCAAAATTTTATAGATGGAGGTAAATATAATTCCGCAGATATTGCCTGGATGATTGTAGCCACTGCACTTGTGTTTTTAATGACTCCTGGTCTGGCATTTTTTTATGGAGGGATGGTTCATAGGAAAAATGTCCTTTCCACCATGATCAAAAGTTTCGTTGCGACAGGGATTGTAAGTATCTTATGGGTCACAGTTGGATACAGCCTTTGCTTTGGTGAATCAATAGGCGGCTTCATTGGCAATCCACTTTCGCACCTTTTTTTCAAACGAGTAGCATCAGGTGCCCCCTGGAGTCTTGCTCCTACAATTCCGCTAACATTATTTGCTCTCTTTCAGTTAATGTTTGCAATAATTACACCTAGTCTGGTGGTTGGTGCAGTAGCGGAAAGGATCCGTTTCTCTTCTTATATATTGTTTATTGTTTTATTTAGCTTACTGGTGTATGCTCCTATAGCGCATTGGACCTGGCATCCCGAAGGATTTTTATTTAAAATGGGCGTACTGGATTTTGCAGGTGGAACAGTAGTTCATATTTCTGCAGGTTGTGCTGCATTAGCAGGTGCATTGGTTTTAAAGCGCAGAAAAGTTCATATTGAAAATAAGGGAATTCCACCGGCTAATATTCCATATGTTTTAATTGGAACCGGTCTGCTCTGGTTTGGATGGTTTGGATTTAATGCGGGCTCTGCAGGAGGGGCGAACGCTTTATCAGTTTCTGCATTTGCTACAACTAATACAGCAGCTGCGGCTGCAGGGTTAGCCTGGATGTTTTTTGATGTATTAAAAGGTAAAAAACCTTCTGGGTTGGGATTTTGCATTGGTGCTGTTGTCGGTCTTGTTGCAATTACGCCTGCTGCAGGTTTCGTAGCTATTCCGCAAAGCATATTTATCGGGGCTGTTGCTGCCCTTATTTCAAATATTGCAGTTTACTATAAATCAAAATCTATTTTAGATGACACACTTGATGTTTTCCCCTGTCATGGTATTGGTGGTATGGTGGGAATGATAATGACAGGAATTTTTGCCACTAAAAATATAAATAGCGGTGGCAATGATGGATTATTTTATGGAAATCCGACATTCTTTTTTACGCAGGTTAAAGCATTGGCAATTGTAGTAACCTATAGTTTTATTGTTTCCTATGGCATATTTAAACTAATCAATTTAATAATGCCAATGAGAGTAAGCACTGCGGATGAAGAACTAGGATTAGATGCATCCCAACATAATGAAAAATATTTACAAGGCACGTTGCTGGTAAAACATAATGGTGCTTTAACAGAAGAAGAAAAGGGCATAGCTGAAACAATTAACTTCTGAGAAAAGTTAATTAGCCATACCCTTTCATTTTAAATTTTAAATCTAAAACAATGTTAAGAAAAATTTTGACGTTCTGCGTAGCAATGAGCTTATTTTATTTTGCTGCTGCACAAACAAATTCTATTGCACAAACAAAAAGTGATTCTATTGCATCAGGATCTGTTGCTTCAGAAGAATCCAAACCTAAAACGGTCATTTCAGGATCTGTTGACGCTTATTACAAATACGATTTTAATAAACACGCCGGTAATAATAAAACCAGCTTTACCAATTCTCATAATTCTTTTGAGTTGGGAGCGGCCCGTGTAAAGATTGAGCATACTACCAGTAAATTAGATATGGTAGCAGAACTTGCATTTGGTAAAAGAGCAGACGAATTTTCCTATAATGATGCAGGTACCCGTGCTGCCATCAGGCAATTGTATGTGTCTTATTCACCGTGGAAAGATATAAAGTTTACAGCGGGTGACTGGGCTACGCATTTTGATAATGAAATATTTGAGCCGGATGTTAATCGTAATTACAGTATGTCTTACATGTTCACCTACGGACCTTTTTTTCATACAGGAATAAAAGCCGAAGGCACATTTGGAAAACATGGGTTTATGTTAGGTGTAACTAATCCGAATGATTATAAAACATTTAATAATGGAAAAAAATATCTCATAGCTCAGTACTCTTTTGCTCCCACTGAAAAATTTAAAGCATACATAAATTATTTTTCAGGTAAGCGCCCGACTGATACTGCTAAGGTATCTCAACTGGAAGCTATACTTACGCAAAAATTTAGTGACAAATTCAACATGCTTTATATTGGAAGTGTAGCATTTAATAAATATCAAAGGGCAGGGAAATATGGGGATTCCCAAAATTGGTGGTGCAGTGGTCTTTATTTTAATTATGATCCTACCAATTTATTTGGTCTTACACTTCGCACAGAATACTTTAATGACGATCACCAAAATGTATTCGCAGCATATCCGGTTGGCGGAAGTGTTTTTGAAACAACACTTTCTGCTAACTTCAGAATTGATAACCTCGTGATTATTCCGGAGATAAGATTTGAAAATGCAAGCAAAGAAATTTATGCAAAATCAAACGGAGCAGGTACAAAAACCAGTAGTAATTTTTTAGTGGCTGCAGTGTATAAATTTTAAAAAATTATTTATAGATATAAAAGAATCTAACTTTTTCATATGGTAGTAATCGTTGAAGGCCGTCCATTTCCATGGAGGGCCTTTTTTGTTATGCAGAATTTCTTCCTGCATTGATAATGCCAAACGAGCAGCGTATCACCAGTTTTTGGTAAGTATCTGTTAACGGGTTTTTTACAAGGTCTCTCTCTATATTACGAATTTGAGCAATAGCGAACTGCTGGATGGTTATCAATGGCAAAACAATTTTTTCTCTCATACTTATTGATAATTGTTCAACAGGATAATCTGCCATTAACTCGTTTTTTCCGCTAAGTTGAAAAATATATCTTTCTGTGGTGGTATATTCCTGAAAGATCATGTTCCATAACTCACCATATTTTCCATCTTTTGATAAATATTCTGTTAAGGGAAAAAAACACTTCTTCATTGCCATTTCGCAATTATCAATAAGTGTTTTAAAAAATAATGAGTTTTGATATAAGGACTTTACATTATTGAATTTCCCATCTTTTTCTAATTTTTGTAAAGCTGTTCCCACGCCGTAAAAACCAGTCACATTTTGTTTAAGCTGGCTCCAGGCGCCTACAAACGGGATGGCACGCAGATCTTTTAAATCTAATTTATTTTTGCCTCCACGTTTTGCCGGACGGCTTCCGATATTTGTTTCACTGTAAAAATTTAAGGGACTGATATGTGACAGGTAATCAACAAAATCAGGATGATTTTTAAGACTATTGTAGGCACTAAAACTTTCGTTAGAAAGCTCCTGCAATAAAGCGTCCTCATCTTCTTGCAAAGTAATCTCCCTGCTTGAGAAAAGCTCGTTGGATATACCTGCATGTATCAATTGCTCTATATTATATTGAGCAGAATCAATAGTTCCGAAGTTTGAACTCACTGTTTGACCCTGAATAGTTAACTGTATTTCTTTATTAGAAATATTTTTCCCCATGGAGGCATAGAACTTATGAGTTTTTCCACCTCCCCGTGCAGGCGGGCCACCGCGGCCATCAAAAAAAATAACATCAATATTGAATTCTTTTGAAATAGTGGTAAGTTGTTCTTTAGCTTTATAAATACTCCAGTTGGCCATTAAATAACCTCCGTCTTTAGTACCGTCTGAAAAGCCAAGCATAATTGTCTGTCGATTGTTTCTTCTGCTTAAATGTTGTTTATACTCCTTGTTCCCGTATAAAGTTTTAATTATGGTGGCAGCATTTTTAAGGTCCTCAATCGTTTCGAATAATGGGATTATGTCAATATTCATATCTTGTTTTTGCCAACCGCATAAAATAAACAAGCCATAAACTTCCAGCACATTTAAAGCACTATTACATTGGCTGATAATATACCTGTTGCATCCTAACTCTCCGTTATATGTTTGAATTAATTTTATCCCCTTTATGGTATTAATAGTATCATTTACAATGGCGGTTGTGTACTCATGATCGGGAATAACCTTTTCATTGTTTATAAGAAATTCAATCTTTTTTTCTATACTTAATGTTGAATAATCATCAAGAAGAACTTTATTTTCTAGTGCGATCTCTTCCAATACAGTATTATGCACAGAGCTTTCCTGCCGGATATCAAGCGAAGCGAAATGTAAGCCGAAAACATGCACTTTATTTATTAGATTATTTACCAGGTGAAGAAATAATCCGTTATGCTGATAGATAAGAATTTCTTTTATCTTATTTAATGAAGAAAGAATATCATTTTTTGTTAATGATGTGCGATTACCCGGGATAAAAATATTATCATATAAATGCTTTTCCAGCTCTGTCAATAATATATCAACCCCATCAAAAGTGAGTCTGCGCTTTAATCTTCTAATCTCAAGATAATAGCATTTAATAATTCCTCCTCTTAATGCATCTGCAACTTTTAGGGTAATATCTGTTGTAACAAAAGGATTTCCATCCCTGTCTCCGCCTGGCCAAAACCCCATATTAATTACTGCATTATTTACTTGAAGTTCATGCGGAAACTGATTATTAATAAATGAAATTATTCTTCCTGATGCTGCATAAAAAACGTTTTCAAGATACCATATCAGGCTTACCGCTTCATCATAAGGCGAGGGCTTTTCTTTTTTAAAAAATGGAGTTTTACCCAGTTGCTGCAGATACATATTTATCTGAGCTGTATTATTTTCAGCAAGAGATTTGGAAAGATCGTTGATGATTCCTAAAACAGATCCCGGATAGAACTGTGTTGGGTGTGCAGTAAGAACCATTCTTATGCTAAAATCTTCCAGCTTTTTTGATAGCGCTTCTTCTTTATTACTTTGAAGTACTTCCATTTCCAGTTGTCTCATTGTGCCTGCGCCACTTGTATCATGAATCTGTGTAAAAGCTGCATCTTCCAGTGCATCAAACAATA
The DNA here is from genome assembly GCA_050998315.1 of Chitinophagaceae bacterium. Classification (GTDB taxonomy): domain Bacteria; phylum Bacteroidota; class Bacteroidia; order Chitinophagales; family Chitinophagaceae; genus Ginsengibacter. Next base: position 2,777 of record JBPCQG010000155.1, on the reverse strand, counting down.
CCACCTGCCTTTCTACAAACTGGATAAACCTAAAAAGGATGTCCAGTTTTTGCGGCTGCGTTGTGTAAGTAGTATGCTTTATAAAAAAGTCTTCTACAATTTCTGTAGGGCTATTTTTTTTCTTATAGCCCTCTTCACAATTATTTAAAAACAGGGATAAAAGAATGCCCGTTTTTTCAATGCGATGAAAGGGCAACGAAGTGAATAAGCTATTATACAGCTGATATTTTATACCAACATAATTTTTGAAATGCTGCAGTCCCCGTAAAGCCTGGTTATCCATGTCAAGAAGATTAATATACTAAATGCAGCAATCGTTGAAGGAATGAAAATACTTCAAAAATTTCGTATACATTTTACAATCTCATGCAATTAGCTTATTTTCGAAATTCATACGTGATACACATCAATAAACATACTTTTTCCTTCAAATCATCAGAAGCAATTTTTACTTCTTTTCCTACTATTTTTACAACCCGCAATGGTTAAATCTTCTCATATCGCCGTTGGGCTTTTCAGCTTCTTTCAGAAACAAAAAAATAATTACGGAATAAACAATTACTTTATGAAAAACTATATATGCAGGTCTTAAAGTTTGGGGGCAGTTCTGTGGCAAATGCCAATAATATCAACAGCGTAATTGCCATAGTAAATCAGTCATCAAAAAAAAATAACAACATCATTATAATTCTATCAGCATTAGGTAGAACGACAGATGCACTATTAGAGGTGGCAACGCTTGCTTCAAACACTGACAATTCTTATAAGGAAAAACTTTTCGCCCTTGAACATAGGCATCTTTCAACTGTAAAAGATCTAATACCCATCGATCAGCAAAGCAGTTTGTTAAGCATGGTAAAAAAACGATTTAATGAAATTGAAGATACTATCAACGGGGTTTTTTTATTAAAAGAATTATCGGAGCGAACGAAAGATTCCATTATAAGCAATGGCGAGTTATTATCTTCTCAAATATTTGCAGGCAAATTAAGATCACTCAACATAAATAATACATGGAAAGATGCAAGGGAACTTATTATAACTGATTCACAATTCGGATCAGCTAATGTTGATCTTATATCAACAAATAAAAATATCCAGGCTTTCTTTTTTTCACTTGAAACACCCATTTGCGTTATTCCCGGTTTTATTGCATCTGATAAAAACGGCAGCACCACAACACTGGGAAGAGGCGGCTCAGATTATACAGCAGCTATTGTTGCTGCAGCTTTAAATGTTTCTGTTGTAGAAATATGGACAGATGTTTCGGGAATGATGACGGCTGACCCAAGGCTTGTGTCTAATGCAAAGATCATTGAACAAATATCTTATCAGGAGGCTATGGAACTTTCTCACTTTGGAGCCAAGGTAATTTATCCACCTACCATACAACCTGTGATGAGCAAACGTATTCCCGTATGGATAAAAAACACTTTTGCTCCGCAGGAATCCGGTACCTTAATTGAAAATGTTACATCTAAAAATGGCGGAAGCATTCGTGGAATTTCAAGCATAAATAAATTTGCATTGCTAAGTCTTGAAGGCAGTGGCATGATAGGAATCCCGGGATTTTCAAAGCGCTTATTTGAAGCCTTATCAAACGAAAAGATAAATGTTATACTTATTACGCAAAGCTCTTCAGAGCATTCAATTTGCGTTGGTATTGAAGAGATAAATACTGACAAAGCAAAAGAGGCGGTTGATAGAGCCTTTGCTTATGAGATTGAAATAAAAAAAGTAGAACCGCTTGTTGTAGAAAAGGATCTGGCAATTGTTGCCCTGGTTGGTGACAACATGAAAAATCATCCTGGTATCAGTGGTAAAATGTTTAGTGTATTAGGAAAGAATGGTGTAAATATCAGGGCAATAGCACAAGGCTCTTCTGAAAGAAATATTTCGGCAGTGATAGCAACACAGGATGTAAAAAAAGCTATCAATGTTTTACATGAAGAATTTTTTGAAACAACCTACAAACAGGTTAATCTTTTTATCTGCGGTACCGGAAATGTAGGCAGCAGGTTATTGGCGCAATTACAGCAGCAAATTGAATACCTGCATGATCATCTTCGGTTGCAGGTTCGTGTTACAGGGATTGCGAATAGCAAAAAAATGTTGTTTAATGATGATGGCATTGATCTTTCTAACTGGAAAGACTTATTACAAACCAGCGATGAAATGAACATGAATAATTTTATCGCAATCATTCAAAAAAAGAATTTAAGAAATTCAGTTTTTATTGATGTTACAGCTAACGATGGTGTAGCAAAATCATATCCGCATTTTTTACAAAAAAGTATATCGGTTGTGGCCTGTAACAAAGTTGCCTGTTCATCTTCTTATGAATATTATAAAAGTCTAAAAGATCTTGCAAGGGAATTTAATGCGTTGTTTCTTTTTGAAACAAATGTAGGTGCAGGTTTGCCTGTGATAGGCACCTTAAATGATCTGCTGCGAAGTGGTGATAAAGTAAACAGGATAGAAGCGGTGTTAAGCGGAACTCTTAATTTCGTTTTCAATAATTATAACAGTGAAAAAAGTTTTGCAGCGGTAGTTCGACAGGCGCAGGCGGAAGGATATACAGAGCCTGATCCAAGATTGGATTTAAGCGGAACAGATGTAATGCGTAAAATAATGATACTGGCCAGAGAGACCGGCGAAAAAATAGAAATGGAAGATATCAGCAATAATTCTTTTATGCCGCCATCCTGCATGAATGGGGATGTGGAAAATTTTTATAAAGAAATGGAAAATCATGAAGAGCATTTTAAAAAGTTAGT
>JBPCQG010000127.1:0-15956 GCA_050998315.1 Chitinophagaceae bacterium | reverse complement strand
AGATCATCAGTTAATGGAATAATATTTTTTATCACATTATTAAACTGGTCTATCGTTTTAAATTCCAGATCAGCATGAAAAGAATATTTCCAATCGCTGCCCGGGATAGGCATTGACTGGAGCTTACTTAAATTAATATCTCCGTCAGCAATTTTTGTTAGCACTTTGGCTAAACTCCCTTTTGAATGATCCGTATTAAAAATTAATGAAGCCTTGTTTGCATCATCAATTTCTTTTATTGCATCTGCATGTTGCAGAACCAAAAATCTTGTGTAGTTATTTTTAAGCGTGTGTATGTTGGGTGCAAGAATATCTAATTGAAAAAGATCAGCAGCCAGCCTGCTTGCTATGGCGGCAATATGTTTGCTCTTATGTTGATGGATATGTTTCGCACTTAGTGCCGTATCTTCTGTCTCGATTAATTTCCAATTATATTTTTCCAGGTATTCTATACATTGCAACAATGCCATAGGATGAGAATGAACTTCTCGAATATCCTCCAGTTTCATCCCTGGATTTACCAATAGGTTTTGTTTTATCTGCAGATATACCTCACCCATAATTTTTAAACTACTTTTTTGAAGCAGGTTATAGTTTGGCAAAATACTCCCTGCAATAGAATTCTCAATAGCCATTACTCCCCCATCGCTTTGTTTTTTATCAGCTGCAATTTTTACAACTTCCCTGAATGTGGAACAGCATATCACTTCCACATCTCCAAAAAACTGTTCTGCTGCCACCTGGTGAAAGCTGCCCTCAAATCCCTGTATTGCAATTTTTTTATTCATAATGTAAAACAAAAATCCCGACCATTTAGCCGGGATTTCTTTATGTTTATTCTGTTATTTCAGTTTAACAAAAGCCTCCCGGACTATTTATAAAATAGTAGCTAAAATAAAACCAGGTATTTGCTCTTGTAATTTTCATTCTGTAACCAAAAATAGCAAACTGTTTTTACTTTGCCAATCAAAATATAATTTTATAAAAAAACCGTTCTTTTCAAGGGAACGGCTACAACCTAAAATGTTTATTAAACAAGATTGAACATTACTTTTTAGTGGTGTCTTGGCTCATTTTGCGAGCACTGGTATCTACTGTAACTTTAGTTGAATCAGATAAAGGAGTAGCAATTGAAGTATCCATCTTAACATTTGTAGAATCTGAGGTCGTAGTAGAATCTGTTTTTGAATCATTGCAAGCTGCAAAAATTGATGCAACTGCAAACGCTAACAATACTTTTTTCATTTTTGAAATTTTAATAAGAATTTGCCTTTAATACAAGACCTAAAAAAAGGTAACCCGCTGATTTAGATTAATTTTAAACCTTTTTTGGGTTACTTTTCCTTTATCATTGTATTAATTAGAGCCTCGTGAATACATCGGATCCGGAACAGCTTTTATTACAGGGATTAGCGGCAAACGATAAAAAAGCCGTAGAAACTATATACCGGGAAAATTATTCAACTATTCAATCTTTTATAGTAAAGAATAATGGTTACCCAGATGATGCAAGAGATATATTTCAGGAGGCAATGATAGCTCTTTATGAAAAGGTTACATCTGGTTCTTTTGAACTTACCTGTCAGATTAGAACGTACCTCTATTCAGTTTGCAGGCGTTTATGGCTTAAAAGACTACAACAAATGCAGCGGTATAATCCTTCTGCAGAAAGTGTAGATGAAGTAGTTTCGGTAGAAGAAGAATTAGATGTTCACGAAAAACGAAATGCCGATCTTATTTTAATGGAAAATGCGTTGAATAAAATTGGTGAACCGTGTAAAAGTCTTTTGGAGGCTTATTATTTACAAAAGAAATCGATGCCTGAAATAGCAGAATTTTTTGGTTACACAAATGCAGATAATGCGAAAACCCAAAAATATAAGTGCCTGGTAAGATTGAAAAAAATATTTTTTACACAATACAAAAATGGAGAATAATATGGATGATATTTTACTTTTAGATGCAATTGAGCGGTATAAAAAAGGCGAAATGACGCCTCAGGAAAGGACGTTTTTTGAAGAGTTGCGTAAGAATAATCCTGATATTGACCAAATGGCTGTAGAGCATACTTTCTTTTTAAATGAACTTGAAAGATTAGGCGAAAGAAAATTCTATAGACAAACCCTGGATGAAGTTGAAAATACTTTGGTGAATGAAGGTGTTATCGCTAAAAAACAATTAAAAGGTAAGTCCAAAATAGTTTACTTATGGAACCGGTATCGCAGAACAATTGCTGTAGCGGCTTCTATTGCAGGTATTGTATCTATCTTAACCATAGCTATATCTTCGCTTTACTCCGGGCATAAAGAAGTTGCAGCGATAACTCCGCTTGTGGCTCACAAATTAAATCAAATAGAAAATAAGGTTAACAAAATTGAAGACCAATTAAATAAAACTGCTGCTACTATACCTGCTAAACCAAAATTTGAAGAAAAATTCAGGGCTACAGGATTTTTAATTGATGGGAGCGGCTTCCTGGTTACCAGTGCCCACGTAATAAATAATGCAAGAAACCTGGTAGTGGAAAATAAAAAGGGAGACCAGTTTATTGCTATTCCTGTTTACGTAAATAAAAGCACTGACCTCGCTATATTAAAGGTAACCGACACTTCTTTCAAGAAAATAAATGCATTGCCTTATTCAATTCCAAGAGCTTCAGCAGAATTAGGGGAGCATATCTTTACGTTAGGTTATCCTAAGGAAGAGGTTGTTTATGGAGAGGGGTATCTTAGTGCGAAGTCAGGTTATTCCGGAGATACTACTTCTTACCAGATAAGTATTTCAGTAAATCCTGGCAACAGTGGCGGTCCGGTAATTAATAGAAATGGTGAGGTGATCGGTATTATCAGCAGCAAGGAAACCAATGCAGATGGTGTTGTGTTCGCCATCAAGTCAAAAAATATTTATAAGGCGCTGGAAGAAATAAAAAGATCTGAATCAATTAAGCTTCCTTCTGTTGCTACCATAAAAGGTATAGACAGAGTACATCAAATTAAAAAAATTGAAGATTGTGTTTTTATGGTGAAAGGTAATTAACCGGTTCTTAATAAATAAGATTAAGCCTGAAAGATTTCAAAATCTTCCGGGCTTTTTTTATTTAGAATTTTTAGTCCCCTCCAAGCTCGATAAATATCTCGCTTAACATCTTATCAACACGCTGTGGATTATGCAAATATGCGGTTGTATTTGTTGTATCTAATTTCGGTATAAACTTATTACCCATGCAAACGAAATCAAGGCACACAGTTGTTATTATTCCCAATGAAAAAAAGTTAGCAGTTTCCTATTACTGTTCCGATCTGAAACTGAAAGAAAAAGAAAAAAAAGATTTTACTAATCTTGTTATGCAATTATACGATTGCCACTCGTCAATTAAAATACCAAGAACAAAGATTAAAGATGCAGTTGATGTTGAGGCTATTGTTCAAAAAACAGTCATCAATGCGAGAGGGCATCTTTGTGATTAAAATTTTTATGATAGAAATAATAAATGATCTGCCTGAAAATGTTGTAGGCTTCCGTGCCAGAGGTAAAGTAACCAAAGAAGATTATGAAAAAGTTTTAATGCCTGCTGTAGATGCACAATCAAAAAAATTTAAAAAGCTAAACTTTCTTTTGTGGCTAGATACTGATGTAAGCAATTATACATTTGGAGCATGGGTTGATGATGCGCTGGTAGGCATAAAACATTTAACCCACTGGCATAAAGTAGCTATTGTAAGTCCCTATGACGTAATAAAAAAATTCACCAACTTTTTTGGGCACTTAGTACCCGGAGAATACAAAGGGTTTAAAACTACCGATTTGGTGGAAGCTAAAAAGTGGGTAGCCAGCTAATTTCCTTTGTGAAAATTATTTGACTTTTCCATATAAAGGTTCATGATTACAAATGGAATTTGAAAGGTTTAGTATATTGATAAAAAAAAATCCGCTCTCAACAAATAGAACGGATTTTATATTAACATCAATTGCACTACCTAAAACGCCCAGATTTAGATGAGCTTTTTGACCCACTCTTCGAAGAGGCTTTTGAACCACCTTTTGAAGAGCTTTTATTGCCTCCTTTACTTCCACTTGATTTATTACCTGATGAGCCAGCTTTTGATGAACTTTTTGAGCCTCCTTTTGAAGAACCTTTGGAACTCCCCTTTGAAGAGCCTCCTTTTGAAGAGCTCTTAGAACTCCCTTTTGAAGAACCAACTTTTGAAGAACCAACTTTTGAAGAACCACCTTTTGAAGAATTTGCCGAACTCCCCTTTGAAGAGCCTCGTTTTGAAGAGCCCTTAGAACTCCCTTTTGAAGAACCACCTTTTGATGAATTACCTCCAGATGATTTACTGGCTCCTTTTGAAGCACTACCCCCTGCCGCCTTGCTTTCACTTTGCGAAGAGGAACCATTTCCACCAGTTGTTCTATCTGCCCGTCCGGAGTTGCCCATCCCATCATCCATTGCATCTGCCTCTTCAGCTTTTTGATTTAGCTTGCCAACAGCCAGAGCAGTTAACAAGTCATCGGCTTTGTATTCTTCATTCAATGTTTGGGTTAAAAGCATTTCAACTCCCGGAAGCTTTAATTCTTTTGCAAATGCCCTTGCGGTACCATAACCACAAATTTCGTAATGTTCTATTTTTTGCGCACTGGCAATTATTGCTGCATCTAAAGCCTCATCAGTAATGTCAGCCTCCATTATCTTTTCACCCTCCGTTATCAGCCCTTGCATGCCTTTGCATTTTTCGCCGCCACCGCCACCGAACAAACGCGAGAAAAACCCTTTTTGCTCCCCGCCTTCGCTACTCTCACCGTCACCTTCCCCAAAAGTTTGTTTTACCTTATCAAGCCTGTTCTTTTGCTCTTCTGTTACCTTAAGATGCTCCCGTAATGCTTTTTTTAATTCAGGATTTTTTGCTTTTTCGATCATTGCAGGCAATGCCTCTATGATCTGTTCCTCTGCTGAATAAAGATCCATTATTTCATGTTTCAGCAAATCATTAAGATTGATCATTGTTTCCATAAAAAAAAATTTTTTGAGTGAATAAATCTTTTAGAAAAAATCATGCCGTATTATAAAAAGAAAGTATATCAAATTGACTGAATTTCTTAACGATGATAAATTCGATTAAGATTATCTTTTTAAGAATCTCCCTTTTAATAATTTACTGAGTGATTCTTCCTTAGCATTTCTGCTGATGGGGATATGATGGTTGCCGATAATAATTTCATTTCCGTGTATGCTGGAAACTTTGGAGGCAGCCACAATAAATGATTTGTGACATTTTAAAAATTCATCAGCGGGCAGATATTCTTCAATTGATTTGAAAGTGAGCCAGGTAACGTACTTTTTATCTTTGGTTTGAATATTAACGTAATTCTGTAAAGCCTCTACAAATAGGATGTCGTCAAAAAATATCTTTATTAATTTATTATCAGCTTTAATAAAAAAATACTTTTCATTGCTGTTTGGAGGAGAAGCTTCAGCCTGATTTTCCTCTCTCACTTCGTAATATTCTTTTGCCTTTAAGGCTGCCTTAAAAAAGCGATCAAATGAAATGGGCTTTACCAAATAGTCCAGTGCATTCAAATCAAATCCATCCAGTGCATATTGGGGAAAAGCCGTTGTAAAAATTACCGGCGGTGCATGATGCATTGATTTAAAAAATTCAATTCCTGATATCTTAGGCATTTGAATATCAAGAAAAAGTAATTGAACATTTATATTCTTAAAATCTGCTGAAGCTTTAATAGGGTTATCATATTCCCCTGCAAGATTAAGGAAGTCAATATCATTGATATACTCTTTTAAACCTTTTCGGGATAATGGCTCATCATCAATAATTACACAATTGAGAGATTGCATTAATCAATTTTTAATTTTAATTGTACATCAAAATACCCATTCCTGCCAGTAATATTGAGGTTATGCTTCTGCGGATATAAAATTTCAAGTCTGCGCTTTACATTTGCTAAACCAATACCGCCTTCCTCCTTTATTGCATTGTCCTGCTTACCTTCTGTTGTATTTTTAATTTTAAATATCATTTCGCCATTTTGCTTTGAAAGATCCATATTTATTTCATCAGGTTTACCATTATTAAAATGTGAAAGATGCTTAAATGAATTTTCAATAAATGGAATAAGCAGTAAAGGTTCAATAAAAAAACCTTTCATTGTTTTATCAATATTAATCTGGATGGAGGTATTCTCTCTTCTTAAACGCTGAACATCTATATAATCTTTTAGATAACCAATTTCCTTCTCAATGGGTATTTTATCATCTTTAATTTCATATAACTGATAACGCAACATATCCGAAAATTTATGAAGTGCCTTCCTCGCCTCAGGATTATTTTTATCAATAAGAAAATACACTGAGTTAAGTGCATTAAATAAAAAATGAGGATTCATCTGAGATTTTAAAAAATTAAGCTCGGCTTCTGCTTTTTGTTTTGACATTTCACCTATCCGCCGCTGTGCTTTTGCATAATCCAGCAACAACTTAAAAGCCGCACCCGTAATTACCAATAAAAAATGGGGAATAACATTATCATACACTCTTGCTTTAAAATTTTCATCAAACAATTCAAATGCACCAGAAGTATAAATGATTTGACCCAGCAGGTATATCTTAAATAAACTGCTGGCTGATACCATTACAAAAAAAAGTAAGCCGAACAGTAAATATTTTTTATTATATAGAAGTTTTGGAATTAAAATACAATTAGTGATATAAACCATCAGGGCAAGGTCAATCACTTTAATGGCGGTAACTAAAAGCGCCTTATTGGTAGAAGCAAAATCCTGGTATCGAAAATAAAACCACCCGCAAAACAATAATAGCCAAAACAGCAGGTTGTGAAGTTTATAACGATATAGAATATTCTGATAGGGCATAGTTCAAAATAAACTTACTAAAGGTAGATAGCAAATTAGCTTACACGTACAACTTGTTTTGCTTGACGTAATGCTTCTTAAATTGCAAAACCGAACATTTTACAAAAAGTAGTTACTTCCATTTTGAGTGTATTATCAATGGCACACAATAAGCTATTGCGGCAAATAACATCACCCATGTAAATCCCATTTCTACAGCTACTAAAGTGGCAAGGGCTGTACTTATTACAGATACACAACCATTTATTCCCCATGCCCATGGCACAACCTCAGTATTTAATTTTGCAACCTTTGATAAGCCTGCCGGAAAAGGAATGCCCATGCAAAATGCTAAGGGAGCTATAAGCAAAAAAACGATTAATAATTTAAATAACAGATTAAAATGAACGGTTTGTTGCAATATAGATGTAAGAATAAGTGAATAAGCAAATAGCATAATTACGATTAGGGTGAATATCATCAACAGTTTTCTTTTAAGTATAAAATAATTTGAATAATAGCTGCCGATACCGGAAAAAATCAACAGCGAAGTGATAACGGCTGATGCGGCAAAAACAGGATTACCAAAATATAAAATAAAACGCTGGATGAATACCATTTCAACAAACATATAACCAATACCTATTCCGCTGAAGTACAGAATAACGCTGAATTTATTTTTCGCCCTCCATCCGATTTTGAAAAGTGGAAGAACGATCAAAATAAAAGAGGCTATGGAAATTTGAATGAGCGTTATAATTACCAGCAGGTAGCCTATCTCGAAAAACGGAAGTGATCGGTTACCAAAAAATCCCGCTAACCGTTTAAGATTATTCCATTTTATATATTGAGAGAAATACGGCTTATTATCAGTTGCGGGCTTTATATTGAAATCATAATCTGCATAAAAGTTATTTCTATCTGCAGAAATTATTTTTTCCATATAATCAAAAAAACTACTATCCTGAAACTGATTGTGGCGGGTACGTTCTTCCGTACTCAATTGCGGAAGGAGAGCGGGGTCGAACATCATTTCCTCACAAAAAAGCCTGATATTATTAATCTCATTCTCTTGCAGGGAAGATCTTGAAATTATAAATGTTATGGTGCCCCAACTTCTTATAGCGGCAATATGTTCTTTTGGATTTTTAATCTCTAACGCCGTAAGGACCTCCATCATGGTAGCCATAATTTTTAACGGGTTTCTTACGGGATAATCCATCCAGGATGTAACGCTGATAATCCCTTTTTCATTCAACTTAAACCACATTTCCTTAAATGCTTCTTTTGTAAGCAGGAATTGCTCCTGCAATGCATATAATCCTGAAGAGCCGCCAAAAGTTCCTATCATAGGTAAAGTGATAAGGTCGTAATGAGATGTATCCATTAATAAAAATGTACGCGGCTCAAGATTATGAAGAGATACAGCGGGATGATAAAACAATGAATCAGTTACTGCTGCCAATTCATGTTTTAAAGTAGAAAGAATAATTGAATTGGGTTCAACAGCAACTACTTCATTCACTCCCTTACTCACTGCATGTGCTACATCAATACCAGTACCCGACCGTAATATCAAAACCTTATTTCTTTTTGCCATTATGTATGGCAGAGCAGAAGTTGTATAATCAAGGATGATGGAGGTATCGGTTCTTTTCCAGTCAGTAACTGCGCCAAACCAATCACCGTTTATAAAGGCAGCCATTTTTATCTGTGCTGTTTTTTGAGCAGTAAGACTCATACCTGGAGCATACCGCAAAACAGGCGAAGACATTGTTTGAACAACACCATAAGTGCTGGTTTTTTCCAATGTTATTTTTGCCTCCGGAAGAAGCAATGTTTTGCTAAGGTCTTTATACTGTGATAATATAAGTTTTGGCGGGTACAAACATTTCCAGGAAATAACTGATACTGCAACTGCAGCAAAACCGATATGAAGAAACCTTTTATTTTTTGGAAGAATCATCAACCCGGCTAACACAGGTAAAACAGCAATAAAAGCCGGAAGTTGATTTGGTAAAAAAAGCAAGATAAGTGCTACAGCAATTATGCCTCCTGCACCGGAACCCAACAAATTAACGAAGTAAATTTTACCAATATCATCCACATACTTTACAAATACAAGTCCGAGAGCCAAAGCACCAAGAAAGAATGGAATAAAAAACAACAGGTAAGTAAGCAGCAGCTTTCCGATATGACTATATTCTGCAAATAATAAATAAGAATCAAACCGGATAAAAGACATTTGGGATACATCGGTTACCAACGCCATCGCAATGCCGGTGCCTATCATTAATAAAGGAAGTAGTATATCCGTACATTGTATAAGAGCTTTCCTGAAAATGGCAATAACAGTTCCGGCTGCACCAAAACCAAGCAGCGCTACCGAAATAACCATATAAGCAAAATGATGCCACTGAACGTTAGAAAGTATCTGTATTAAAGCAAGCTGAAAAGCAATGATGGCTGCAGAAAGAAAACCGATTGAAAAAAAGAGCTTGTATTTATTCATTTATAAGTAGTGAGTAGTAAGTTGTGAGTGTTCTGGCACTCCTTACTTCTTTCTTGTAAACGGTACAAAAATCACAGGCAGCAAACTTCTCGTAGTTATCTTCTTTCCTTTCTTTTCAATAAGCATAAGGTTTTGATTCATAAAGGGAGAGCCTATCGGAATTACAATCTTTCCTCCTTCTTTTAATTGGTCTATTAAAGGAGGAGGAATAAATTCTGCAGCAGCAGTTACCATTATAGCATCATAAGGTCCGTGTTCCTTCCATCCAAAATATCCGTCACTGATTTTTACATTTACATTCTTGTATCCTGTTTTTTTCAATCTTACTGCAGCAGCATTTCCAAGCTCCGGAATAATTTCAATAGTATAAACTTCTTTCACTATTTCAGCCAATACTGCTGCCTGATACCCTGATCCTGTTCCAATCTCCAGTACTTTGTGTTCGGGTTTCGGATTAATGACCTCCGTCATGTAAGCAACAATAAAGGGCTGGGAAATTGTCTGCCCATATCCTATAGGCAATGGGCGGTCAGCATAGGCATTCGGGATATTATTTTGAGGTACAAACAGATGCCGTTCAACTTTCTTCATTGCCATTAGAACAGCCTTGTCTTTAATACCTTTTTGCTTTATATGTTGCTCCACCAGTTCTTCTCTTTTTTTCTTAAAAGGATCTTCCTGAAAAGCAAAAAGAAATGTTATACATAGCAATATAAAAGGAAGCGACTTCATTGTCCGGAAACGATTATTAAAAAAACTTTTCTTAAAATTAAGATTTTTGTTTAGCAGAACTATCTCTCCGGGAGAATTAATTACTTGTTCTTTTTCTACTATTTATCCAATTTACCTACGCAATATATTCTAAAAACATACGCATGTTGTCAAGTAACTGCATCCGTTTATGTAAATAGTTTTTTTAGCCCTTAGTGAAAGATTCACTTTGGTGTATGAAATATAAAATTTTATTGCCTGGTATCCTGATTTTGATGACGCTTTCAGCAAGAGCTCAAACCAATCCTTCTGCAAAAGCCGATAGCTATCGGCTTAAATTATATATTGACTGTAACCAGGCAAATTGTGATTATGATTATATCAGGCGTGAAATACCGGTAACGGATTTTGTTCGTGATCGTAAAGAATCTGATATACATATTTTAATTTCCTCTCAAAGTTCTGCAAATGGAGGTGAGAAATATGATATTCTTTTCTTTGGGCAAGATAGATGGTTAAATAAGAATGACTCCATTTATATTTTTACAGTTCCAAATAGCTCAGAAGATAATATAAGAAAGCAATTAGTGAAAGTAATACAGGCGGGCATAATTCCTTATCTTGTTAAGTTGGGGCAAATTAACAGGCTTAATTTTTCATTTGAAAAAGACACAGCAATCCACAACACTCTAGCAAACATTGACAAATGGAAGAATTGGGTATTTAATATCGGTGGCAGAGCACGTTTTAGCGGAGAAAGAAATTACAAACAAAAAATGCTCGCAACCAATGGTTCGGCATTCAGGGTAACAGAAAAATCAAAACTCGAACTCAGTTTTTTCAACAGTACTTCCAAAAACTCCTATATTATTGAGGAGAACAGTGATAAAACATTATTAAAAACAACAAACAATTATTTAGAAATAGAACAGGAATATGTAAAAAGCATTTCTTCAAAATGGTCATGGGCAATAGAATCAGCATTTCGTAAAAGCACCTATGAAAATTTAAAAAGCGCAGCAAGTGCTTCTGCAGGCATTGAGTATAATATTTTTCCCTACAAATTATCCGGCTCCAAATTTTTTGCCCTTAGATATACGATAGGGATCTCTAATAGAAATTACCTTGAAGAAACCATCTACAATAAATTAAAAGAAACACTTTTTTCCAGCAATGCAGGGGCATATATATATTTTACACAGCCATGGGGAAGTATCAGTTCAAGTATTAAATGGTATAATTACCTGCACGATTTTTCAAAAAATAATTTTTCTATCGATGCTAACCTGGAGCTGAAATTATTTAAAGGCGCAAGTATTTATTTTTATGGAAATGCCGGTCTCATAAACGACCAGTTAAGTCTTGCCAAACAAGGTGCAAGTTCTCAGGAAGTTTTGCTCAGGCTTAAAGCCCTTGCAACTAATTTCAATTACAACACAAGCATAGGTATCAACTATAGGTTCGGATCTAAATTCAACAATTTTGTTAACCCACGTTTTACAAGCGGAAGATATTAATTATTTAAAAAATAGATTATTATGAAACAGATCTTATTAATACTGCTTACATTGATAAGCTTAACCGGATGCACTCAAAGTACAAATCAAAAAAATAAAGCAACTCAAAAACAGGTAGGCGGTGGCTGCGAAGGTTGCGAAGCTATTTATGAAAACCCGGTTCCCTTTGAAAAATTAAATCAAGTTGATACATTACCGGATTTTAATGAACAAGGACCGAAAATAAAAATCAGCGGAATTGTTTATCAGTCCAACGGAAAAACGCCTGCAAAAGATATAGTGTTATACTTTTATCATACTGACCAAACAGGACATTACCCAAGAAAAGGAAATGAAACCGGCTGGGGTAAACGACATGGTTATTTAAGAGGCTGGGTAAAAACAAATAATAAAGGTGAATATGAATTTTATACATTAAAACCTGCTGCATATCCACAGAGGGGTGATCCTGCTCATATCCACATTACAGTTAAGGAACCGGACAAAAATGAATACTACATTGATGATTACCTGTTTAATGATGACCCATTATTAACCCAAATCCAAAGAAGCAAGCTTAAAAATGGCGGCGGTAATGGTATAGTTAAATTAAAACTATTGAATGGTATTTTGGAAGCTAAAAGAAATATCACGCTTGGTTTAAATATTTCTGATTATCCCCGCTAATAATGCTTAATAAACATGCCCCGGCTTAATTAGCTGAGGATACTCCTTTTGTAATTTTTTAATCTCCGGAATAGAAACAGACTGAACATATCCCTGGTTAGGATTGTGCTTAATATAATCCTGGTGATAACCTTCCGCCTCCCAGAATTTTACAAACGGAACCACCTGAACAGCAATTGGTTTTTTATACTTACCAGATGCATTCAATTGCTTAATGTAAGTTTCTGTCAGTTGCTTTTCAGTATTGTTTCGGTAAAAAAGTATGGAACGGTATTGTGGTCCAAAATCCGGAGCCTGCCCGTTTGATGATGTAGGGTCTTGTCCGGCAAAATATATTTTTAATAAAGTTGGATAAGTAATAACCGATGAATCAAAATAAACCTGTACGGTTTCAGTATGGCTTGTTGCTCCTTTTCCATGGTTTTCATAGGTAGGGTTTTTAATGGTGCCGCCTGCATAACCTGAGATAGCTTCGTGAACCCCCTTTACACTTTCAAACATTGCCTCTTCGTGCCAAAAACAGCCTGCTGCAAAAGTTGCCTGGCTAAATTTTGAAAGATCTTTTTTAACAGTAGTATTTTGCTGATGTTTTGTTTTCTGAGCACAGGAAGAAAATGTAATGAACATTGCTGCGCTAAATAACAGGGTTTGTAAAAATCTCATATAAAATTGTTTACATAAACTTACGAATTGTAAGAATTTCAGATGTTAAAGAAAGGAAAATACTAGATTTCTGAATACTCTATTAAGTTTTCATTCCGGGAAATTCATTTTTTTGAAGAATGGCTGAAAGCGGGGATCAGGACGAAGCTTTAAACCATCAATCTGTTCACAGGCTTTTTGAATTTCGGAAGGACAGAGAACAGGATCAGTGGCTGTACAAAAACTTGCCAGTACACCATCCCCCAACTCCTTGATCCATCTGCCACCATATTGTTCAATGAGTGGTTTTTGTAACTGGCGGTTTTATTTAGCATATCAAATGCCTTGTCTTCATCATTACCCATTAATGCCGTATAACCAACAATGTCAGTAAACATAATAGCGGCGAGTTGGCGGGATTGAGGCATGAGGAGAAGTTTGAATTAGAAGGATTAGAAAAGGAAGACTAAAGCAAATAAGAAACAAACTTAATAAACAAAGCTTCCTGATTAGTTATGTTGTTTAAGCAATTGTTTTCTTTCTTTCAGTTTTCTTACAACTTCTTTTGTTTGTTCATGGATAAAGTTCATTTGCTCACGGGTTGATAAATGTTTCATCTCTTCGTAAGCTTTTTCTTTCCATTCCCAAACTTCCAATTGGGCTTTTGATGTTTTAGTTTCCATAATCAAGTAATTCTAATGGTGTACAGATTCGCAAAGGATTTAAATAATTGTATTGAAGATTAATTGCAATAATATTTTTTTCGCGGTTTACATTGGCTAAGTGCTTGTAGTTCCAGCTTACCAGGTAATCTATTTTGTTGACCGTTGAAATTGCTACGTGTAAAGCATCCAACTTTTTATTTATTGGAATAATTTTATTTCGGATATATTCTTCAGCTAAAAATTCTATCTCATCCTGTTGGGTTAATTCAATTAGTTCTATTGGATATTGTTCTATTACGTTTAATAATTTTTCCCTCTTTTCATTTTCAGTGGTGTTGTTTACTTCTACCAGAACATATTCTGAAACATAAGTTTCATAAATAGCTGTGTTTATAAAATTATCAAACAAATCAATAGTGGCAGCTTTCAAATCCGGGGCGTCATCGGCAAATAAAAAATTGATAATCGAAGTATCAAGGTATACTTTTAGTTTTTTCACTTTTCAAATGTACGAAATGCCAATTATTCATCATCACCCATTAACTACATCACAGCAGCTATTTGGCGGCATTGGAACAAAAAAATTTTATTCAATAAAATTCATTCTTTTTATAAATGGCTGAAAACGGGGATCAGGACGAAGCTTTAAACCATCAATCTGTTCACAGGCTTTTTGAAATTTCGGAAGGACAGAGAACAGGATCAGTGGCTGTACAAAAACTTGCCAGTACACCATCCCCCAACTCCTTGATCCATCTGCCACCATATTGTTCAATGAGGGGTTTTTGTAACAGCCGGTTTTTATTTAGCTATCAAAGGCTTTGTCTTCATCATCACCCATCAATGCAGAATAGCCGACAATGTCAGTAAACATAATAGCCGCAAGTTGACGGGATTGGGGCATGAGGAAATTTTATTTTTATTACGGAAAATTCATTCTTTCTAAGAATGGCTGAAAGCGGGGATCAGTTTTTATAAATAAAAAAAAAGGGTACACATCTATACTGATGAGTAAACTTGCTTTTTCCTCAAAGGCATGTTCTAAAAATTCAAATGCCAAATCATAATTTTTTGAAGCATAAGCAGCAACAGATAAAGACAACCCGGAAACATATTCCGTCTTTGAACGCATTATTAATTCATCCAGAATTTTTTGTGCCGCTGGTATATTATCACTTCTATAATACAACCAACTCAATTGCATCAAAGCATATTGGTGCCTGCCGGAAATATTAACACCAAGGTTAATTACTTCTATAGCCTCCGCATGTTCACCAAGTTCGAATAAAGCCATACTAAGACTGGAGTAAGGAAGAAAATAATTTGCATCTAATTCGATGGCTGTTTGACTTGTCTTGCGTGCCTCTTCAAATTTTCTGAAACACACATATGTTGAAGCCAACGTAAAATGAGAATGAGATATCAATGGTTCAAGTCCAATTGCCTTAAAAGCCTCGTCAGCAGAATGAAAGTAATCCTGTTCAACAAAGCTTAAATAATTGCTATACCAATAATGAACAGGTGCATAGTCTGGGTTAATTGCA
This sequence comes from Chitinophagaceae bacterium, assembly GCA_050998315.1. Lineage (GTDB taxonomy): Bacteria > Bacteroidota > Bacteroidia > Chitinophagales > Chitinophagaceae > Ginsengibacter. The sequence continues at coordinate 832 of JBPCQG010000127.1, read as the reverse complement.
ATGGCTTTTTCAAATTGTTTCTTTGATTCGGTCCAATTCCAGTCGTAATACGCAGTTAAATAAGCCAGTACAGAATAAGGTTCTACACGTACAGGATTCAGGTGTATTGCTTTTTCAGCCGCTTGTCTCGCCTTAGGAACAACCTCATGTGGGGGCGAAAGAGAGTAAAAAGCAAATAAAGCATAGGTATCTGCTATTCCTGCATGCGCCAGGGAAAAGTCTGGATCCAATTCAGCAGCTTGCAGAAAATATTCCAGCGCTTTTTTTAAGCCCGGTCCACGCCTGTTCCAGTAGAATCTTCCTTTTAAATATATATCATATGCCTTTTTATTTTCTGTACGGGTTTGGGTTATGATTCCCTTTTCTGTATCAAGTAAAGTGATTTTTAATTGTTCAGTAATAGATAATGCAATTTCATCCTGGATGGCAAAAATATCATCCATATCACGATCATATTTTTCACTCCATAAGTGAAAGCCATCTTCTACATTGATCAATTGTGCAGTAATTCGTAAACGGTTCCCTTGTTTACGTATGCTACCTTCCAATACGTTTTTAACACCCAATTTTTCTCCAATCTCACGCAGGCCAATGTTCTTTGTTTTAAATTGAAAAGACGATGTTCGCCCTGCAACTTTTAAGTCTTTCAAATGAGATAATGAATTGAGTATTTCCTCTGACATTCCATCGCTAAAATATTGCTGCTCGGGATCATTGCTCATATTTACAAAAGGCAATACGGCAATGCTTTTTTCAGGAGCTATTTTCACTGTTACAGGATTAAATGAAACTTTTTCTTCTGGTTGATTGTGTTCAACAACCACTTCATATA
>JBPCQG010000107.1:0-2654 GCA_050998315.1 Chitinophagaceae bacterium | reverse complement strand
ACCATATGGGGACTCGGCTTTTTTGATAGGAGACTCTTCAGTAACGGGAATTGTATCGGGACTACCATAAACGGTGCAGGAAGAAGAAAATACAAAATGAGGTATTTCGAATTCCTGCACACATTTCAATAAATTAATTAATGAAAACAGGTTATTCTCGTAATACATTAAAGGTTCCTGAACCGATTCTCCAACAGCTTTATAAGCAGCGAAATGAATAATGCCTGTTATATCTTCGTTCTCCTCAAAAATTGCACGCGTATCATTATAATCTTTTAGATCAACCTTATAATTTTTAACTTTTCTGCCCGTAATTTTTTCGATGCCGTCTAAAAGGTACGTTGTACTTCTCGAATTGTCATCTACAGACAGTACTTCATAACCATTTTCAATCAGGTCAACAATTGTATGAGAGCCAATATAGCCGCAACCTCCTGTAACCAGAATCTTATTCATAAAATGGTTTTGTAACGTTCGTTTAAGGTTGCAAAATAAAATAAATGAACGGTTTAAACAGGAAAAATAATTACGCGAAAATTTTAAGGATGTAAAATAAAAGGGCGGCCATTAATGCACTTATCGGGATTGTTAGTATCCAGGCCCATAAAAGATTGATAGTAACGCCCCAGCGAACGGCAGATAAACGCTTGGTAGCGCCGACCCCTATAATTGAACCGGTAATTGTATGCGTAGTACTTACGGGGATCTTAAAATGTTCGGTAAGAAATAGGGTTATAGCTCCCGCAGTTTCTGCTGCCACACCTTCAAGCGGTGTAACTTTTGTGATACGGGTTCCCATGGTTTTTACTATTTTCCATCCGCCACTCATTGTTCCCAACCCAATGGCAACAAAGCAGGATATAGGCACCCATGTAGGGATATTATCAAGGCTGGGAATATAGTGACTGGCAACCATAGCAGCGCCTATAATTCCCATTACCTTTTGAGCATCGTTACCACCGTGCCCAATACTAAATAGTGCTGATGAAACTAACTGTAAACGTTTAAACCATCTTTCTGCCTTATATGGATTTGCTCGTTTACTTATATGTACAATAAGTACGGTTAAGAAAAATGAAATAATCATCCCGATTAAAGGTGCAAGTATGATAAAGCTTATAGTTGGAATAACTTTACTTGCTACGATCGCACCTAAAGATCGATAGTGCGCAACCGCAGCTCCAATTAATCCGCCAATTAATGCATGGGAAGAACTGGAAGGGATGCCAAACCACCAGGTGATCAGATTCCATATTATTGCCGCAAGCAATCCCGCTAGTATTACATACATAGCAAGAGGGTCTCCAGGTTGGATAGTTACGCTTTTTGCAATGGTATTAGCTATACCAAATCCTCCGATAATATACTTTGAAATAAAGAAGGCGGCAAAATTGAAAAAGGCAGCCCATAATACCGCTTGAAACGGGTTTAATACTTTAGTGGAAACAATGGTGGCAATACTATTTGCAGCATCATGAAAGCCATTTATATAATCAAAAATAAAAGCGAAAGCAATAATTACAATTAATAAGGGAACCATACTTAAATTTTAGAAATTGGAAACGACAAAAAGAGATGTAGTTAAGCATACTTGATTGTAATTGATTCAATTACGTTAGCTGCATCTTCACATTTATCTGTTGCAAATTCCATAACCTGGTAAATTTCTCTTCTTTTAATAACCTCTTTAAAATCGTTCTCGTTATTAAATAATTTTTCGATACTAAGATCAAAAATATCATCTGCCTGGTTCTCTATATCATTAACTCTTACTAAACATTCAGTTATCTTTCTCAAATTGGTCATGTTACGCAATTCATTTACTGCGCTCTGTATATATATAGTTCCTTGCTCTATTAATTCAGCCATTTTTTGTATGCCGGGGTCATTAGGATTAACCCGGTAAAAGCTAATTTTCTTTGCACATGAATATATATAATCAGCTATATCATCTAAAGCCGATGCAAGGGTGTGTATATCTTCACGGTCGAATGGGGTAATAAAGTTTCTTCCAAGTTCAGTAAAAATTTTATGCGTAGTATTATCGTTCTTATGCTCTAAGTCCTCCAATTGAGTTGTTAAAGATGATCTTTTATCAAAATCTGGTTCATTAACCAATTGTTTTAAAACGCCTCCCATAGTAAGCACGGTTACTGCAACTTCTTCAAACAAGTCGTAAAACATTTTGTTTTTTGGCATGAACAGTTTCCCGATTGAATTTATTCCCATGATTTATAATTTTTTGCAAAAGTAGCTTTTAGAAGGCAAGCTTCTGCTACTCACTTAATTCTTAATAATTAGATAACATGACTTATGGTAAAAATATTGTACCAACTCCTTTTTAAGTTCCTGCATTCTTCAGGCAAATGTATTTTGCATTTCCTATCAGGAAATCCTTCTCATTTTTCTTTATTATGCAGCAATGTTTGAAAGGGACTTACTATATTGGAAAGAAATATTAGACACTCTTTTAATTTAAACTACTTCGGTCTAAGTCCTTCATCAAGCCTGTGAGCTTATTATTATATGCAGAATTACAGCAATTATGAAAAAAGCGGAATTAGTACTCTTTAAAACCATGCAGGTTTAAATGCAGACAAAGTACTGCAGTTTTTTTATAATTATTGCATCTTCGTTTTAATATGATGCTTAGC
>JBPCQG010000084.1:0-4522 GCA_050998315.1 Chitinophagaceae bacterium | reverse complement strand
TGGGCATTAACGCAGAAGATGTAGTAAAGAATACGGTTTCAGCTTTAAACTCATCGGTAAACTTCAAACCATCTTTCTGGATTGATGAAAAAAACGGCAACCACTATTATGTTGGCGTTACTTATCCCGAAATAGAATTAGACAATCCACAATCGGTAGAAAATATCAGTTTACGAGGCACTAATGGAGCCTCGACCTTACTTAAAAACATTTCCAAAACCTCCTTAACTTCTGCACCTATTGAAATTAACCACCTGGATATACAAAGAGTAACCGATGTATTTGCTAATGTGGAAGGCAGGGATATTGGTTCTGCCGCAAGTGAAATAGAAAACAAATTAGCAGCCCTCCGCAAACAACTACCGGAAGGATATAAAATTGATATCCGCGGAGAAGTGCAAAGTATGAAAGAAGGCTTTGGTAACCTGGGTATGGGCTTAGGGTTAGCCATTCTTTTGGTATACCTGGTTATCGTTCCGCTGCTGCGCTCCTTCAAATTACCACTCATTATTGTCACTGTTATTCCATTGGGTTTAATTGGCGTAACAATCATGTTACTGGCTACCAATACTTACCTCAATATTCAATCAATGATGGGAATTATTATGATGGTAGGAATTACAGTGGCTTACAGTAATTTATTAGTAGATAAAATGAACAATCTTTTAAAGGAAGGCAAACCATTGGACGAAGCCATTAAAGAAGGGATAGCCAATCGATTCCGACCGATTATAATGACAGCCATTGTTGCCATTCTCGCTTTGCTTCCGATGGCATTAGGATATGAAACCGGTGGCGAAGCCAACGTGCCACTGGCAAGAGCCATCATAGGCGGCTACCTAAAACAATTAAGAGCAGACATCGGCTCCTTCGTAAAAGAAGGACAGGTACTTGCCGTGTTGGAGAACCCGGATTTATACCGGGAAAAAGAAAGGATACAGGCAGAACTGACAGAAAAATCTGCACTGTATTTCCGGCTAAAAAATAACAGGGAGCAAACAATGGTTGGCGCTGACATAGAAGCAAAAAGGGCGTTGTACGACCGCCTCAAAAGCATTTATGAAAAAACACCACAGCTCACTTCTATTTCAGATGTAGAAAAAGCAGAGGGAGATTATAAAAGAGCGTTGGCGCAGGCAACGGATGAATTGGATATTAACAGCTCAGCTTACCAGTCTGCCAATGCCAGGCTGAAAAACATCAATATGCAGATTAGTTATCTGTGGATTAAAGCTCCATTTAGCGGAGTTATTACCAATCGTTTCGCAGATAAAGGCGCTTTGATACACAACGGCTTAAATACTAACAGTTCGATGCCTCTGTTTGAGTTGCAGGACTGCAGCCAATCCGTGTGCAGGTGGATATACCTGAAACAGACGCCGTGTTAATCAACAACAGCACTAAAGCTGAAATCACTTTCCCCGAATTGCCCAATAGCAGCTACACCGCAACTGTTTCCAGGGTAGCGTATAGCGTTGATGAAACAAAGACCATGAAAGTGGAGATTGATTTACCGAACAGGGATTTAAAAATCCGTCCGGGGATGTATGCAAAAGTCAACATTCAGCGAAGTGGTCATAAGGAGGCATTGTCTGTTTCCAACGAAGCCCTGGGTAACATTAAAGGGCAATCATTTATTTATGTTGTGCAGAATGGCAAGGCAAAAAAAGTAAATGTAAAAACAGGCATTCGCGATGCAGGTTTTACTGAATTATTAGATGCGGCAATCAAAGCAACAGATACAATAGTTGTGCAGGGAAAAGAATTAATAAGTGATGGTGCAGCCGTACAAACAAAACAAGTTAATAATCAATAAAAAGAAACAACACCAATGAGCATAAGAATAATTTTTAAAAAGATGGTTGCTTCATTCATATTATTGATAGCAGCAAATGCCGCCGATGCACAGCAACCGTTTGCAATAAACCTGGAAACAGTTTTGAAATTAGCCGGTGCAAACAACTTAATAGTAAAAGAGTACCACTTAAGGTATCAGCAGGCTGTAGCCGACCAGAGCAAAGCCAAAGAATGGTGGCTGCCGGGTATTTATGCAGGATATAGCACCCATTATTTACATGGTGCCGCAATGAACACAGACGGTAAGATATTTACCGGTGTTAGCAGAAAGCAATTTATGGACAGGATTAGGCATTGCAGCAGAAATAGATTTTGGGAAAGGGTTTTACCAATCTCTCGCTGCCCGGCAAAAAGTACAGTCTGCCAGTTACTTCAGTATAGCAGAAAAAAATAAAGCAATATTAAATGCTATTCATGCTTATTACAACCTGCAGGCAGAGCAATTGAAGTTTATTTTTTTGAAACAGTTGGCAGAGCAATCTGATACCATTTCGCAGCAAATAAAAATAAAGGTGGATGTCGGTTTAACCTATCAATCCGATTACCTGTTGGCACAAAGCAATTTCAAGCATATTACCATCTCTATGCTGCAGGCAAAAAGCGATTGGCTAAAGGTTTCCGCTTTGCTTGCCAGCCTGTTAAACTTAGAAAATAATGTTAGCCTGATATCCGCCGATACTGTTTTAGCACCTTTGCAATTAACAACGGTGTTGAAGGATACAACAGGTTTTCAAAAGCGTCCTGAATTTTTAGGACTGAATGCAGAATTACAATCCTATAAGACATTGCGAAAAACGGCTAATCAGGGTTTGTTTCTTCCCAAACTAAAAATGGGTTTTGACAACGGGAGTTTTGGTGCTTATCAGACGCCCCTTTATCATACCTATCAGTTCAACGCTTCGCTCCTGTGGAATTTACCTTTGGGGCGATTGACTTACAAAGGAGACATAAAGCAATGGAATGCACAAATTGCACTTCAGCAAAACAAAGTTGCGCAATTCAAAAACCAATATCAGCAGGAAATAGCGACCATTACAGCACAAGTGCAAATTGCCAACGAGCAAATTGTCATTGCAAAAGAAGCGGTGCAATCGGCATCAGAAGCTTTATACCAAAGTACCGAACGGCAAAAACTGGGAACGTCAAAGCCTTTCGAGGTGTTTCAGGTGCAGCAATACTATCTACAGTCACAGGTAGATTACATCAATGCGGTGTCAGAATATAATAAGGCACAATATTCTCTGTTTGTTGCAAGCGGCAACAATCTGTAAACGTTTCTGAATTGTATGACATTAAATTAAAAGAGATGAATGAAGAGTCACTACTATTCTTATGAAACCTGACAAAGTCTTAAATATATTTTTATAGGATTTTTGAAATTATGGTTGCTTCAAGGTCATCGGTATTTTCATTGATAGCGTATCACTTAACTTAGACAAAACTAAAGGCATAAAGAGGGTGATCTTTTATTGCTTTACAAATTTTGTTGTTCTCAAATCCCCCAGATCATTAATCACCTGCAACCAATAATATCCTGATGACAAATCACCTGTTTCAAAATTATAATTAGATAATCCTTTGGTTACTTGTAGCTTCTTATTCTTTACAATGGAGCCACTTTGATTGATAATGACAGCACGAAAAGTTTCATTATCGCTATTTGATAAAGAGAAATTAATAGAGTAAGTTACAATTGTGGGATATACAGAAATTAAATCAAATCCCTTTTCTTTAATATACACACGCCTTACTACCGATTGGTAAAACTTACCATCTATATTACCAACATTAATCCTGTAAAAAACGTTGCCCTGGTTAATACCCGAACTATCGGTAAAATCAAAAGGTTGCTGACAACGAAGCCTGTCTGCAGTAAATGAATTTATGGTGATGAAATCTGTGCCATTTGCAGATTTTTGAATCTGGAAATTTGCATATTGCAAAAAGCAAACTGTTTTCCAGTGAAGCTTTGTAATATTATTAAGAAACACTTACATCAAAAGATGAGAGCCGTACTGTGTAATATGAACTGTCGCTCTGGGCTGAAGCTATTTGGCTTGCTATTATTAAAACAGTTATAGCTAATACTTTTTTCATACACTAAAATTTGGGTAGAATAAACTAATTTGTTTTATGATTAAGTTTTATGGTTCTTGCTGCTTCCATTTTAAAAAGGATACATTATAGCTGGATGAGTTTAGTTGTTATTAGCGCTTCCAGTTCTTCGGTATTCTCAACAGCAGCTATAGCATTAAATTTTTTTTCAATTAACTCATCAATTAACCGGCTTTGCTTCAAATAATTTCTGCAACCTGAACACATAGCTATATGCATGTGCAGTTGCATTGTTTTTAATAAACCTAACGGAACATTTTTTTTCATTTCCATAAGCTCTGTTGCCTTTACACAAGACAACAACATTGTATTCATTATATTCATACTGACAATTTAAGCATGAGCAGTTCTGATTTTGTTAGTTTGTTCTACTGCGTATAGGGAAAGCTAAATGCGCCTTTATTTAAAATAATAGTCGGTGAATTTGCAAAACCTGACTAGCCTTAGTTAGAATTTTAAGGTTTTGAAAATTATAGTTGCTTCAGGATTACGGGTCTTCCAATAAATGAATCAAGTTCTGCACTTTATCTGCGATGTTTTATTCATACCG
>JBPCQG010000010.1:0-10628 GCA_050998315.1 Chitinophagaceae bacterium | reverse complement strand
CCCTTCAAATGCTGAAGGGATCAAGAGCTGGCTTGAAAGATCCCAACTCCGTTTTACTTTGTAAATCAGTAGCAAAGGCATTGTTTGATGATGTCGATCCTATAGATAAAATCATTAAAATCGATACTAAGCTGCTGGTTAAAGTAACAGGAGTTTATGAAGACTTGCCGAACAACTCAACCTTTGCAAAGTTGAATTTTATTGCTCCATGGCAGCTACTTGTTCAAAGCGAAAATCTTGAACAGAGAGTAACATGGGGAAACAGTTGGTTTCAAACCTTTGTGCAGGTAGCAGATCATGCGGATATGAATAAAGTATCAGCAATAATCAGGAATGCCAAATTGAATAAGGTTGATAAAGAAGAAACGAAATACAACCCACAGCTTTTCCTTCTTCCAATGAAACGCTGGCATTTATATTCTGAATTCAAGAATGGGATAAACACTGGCGGCAGTATTAAATACGTTTGGTTATTTGGCGTAATAGGTGTATTCGTTTTATTGTTGGCTTGCATCAATTTTACCAATCTTAGCACAGCACGTTCTGAAAAGCGGGCTAAAGAAGTTGGTGTAAGAAAGACCATAGGATCGTCGCGCAGCCAATTAATGAAACAGTTTTTCACTGAGTCCTTACTAGTAGTTTCAATTGCATTTATTCTTTCATTGCTATTTGTTCAACTTGGTCTTCCATTTTTCAATGAAGTGTCAGGCAAGAAAATATCTGTTGCATGGACTGAACCATTGTTCTGGCTTGCAGGTCTTGGCTTCATATTCATCACAGCATTAACAGCGGGAAGCTACCCCGCTTTCTACCTATCCTCTTTCCAACCGGTTAAAGTACTAAAGGGCACTTTCAGGGTGGGACGTTTTGCTGCCATTCCACGCAAAGTATTGGTGGTTGTTCAGTTTGCGGTTTCAGTAGTTCTCATCATTTGTACTATCATCGTTATCCGTCAAATTCAATTTGCAAAAAGCCGTCCAATAGGTTTTAGCCGCGATGGTCTGCTTTCCATACCCATCAATTCGGACGAGATAAAAAAGCATTATACCACTTTGCGAAATGAACTGATAAAAACTGGTGCAGTAGAAGAAATGGCGCAATCAGAAAGCAGGGTAATTAATGGTGGGCCAACAAATAGTGGGCTTCGATGGAGAGGCAAAGATCCAAACCTGCAGGATGCCTTTTTAACTATTGCAACTACGGCGGAATATGGAAAAACCCTGGGATGGACAATTAAAGAGGGTCGGGATTTTTCTAAGGAGCTTGCTTCTGATTCATCGGCGTTTATATTGAATGAAGCAGCAGTTAAATATATGAACCTGAAAAACCCGTTAGGTGAAACAGTTAACGCTTTCGGCAGAACATATACTGTTATAGGCGTAGTGAAAGATATGGTTATGCGATCTTCTTATGAACCCGTGAAGCAAACCATTTTCTATATTGATAAGTTTGACAGGGTTAATTATTTCAACATTAAAATAAACCCAAAGATTAGTGCAGGCGCGGCTCTCGCCTTGATAGAGCCTGTGTTTAAGAAATTTGATCCTGAGAATCCTTTCGAATACAAATTTGCAGATGACGACTTCAATGCTAAGTTTATAAATGAAGAACGAGTTGCTAAACTCGCAGGATTCTTTGCTATTCTTGCGATTTTTATCTCGTGTTTAGGATTACTCGGGTTAGCTTCGTTTGTAGCCGAACAACGCACTAAAGAAATTGGTATCAGAAAAGTATTAGGTTCAACTGTTTTAAATGTGTGGCACCTCTTGTCCAAAGACTTTGTAAGTCTTGTCATCATCTCATTGCTTGTGTCTGTTCCTATATCTTACTACTTCATGCATAACTGGCTTCAGAACTATGAGTATCGAACAGAAATGTCGTGGTGGATATTCGTAGCTGCGGGAGGGGGAGCACTATCCATAACATTATTGACGATCAGTTACCAGGCAATTAAAGCTGCGCTTGCAAACCCTGTAAGAAGTTTACGAACAGAATAAAAAATATTTATTTATGAAAAAGACGCTAATTGTTTGTGTTTTATTTTTTTCTATTTCTATTAATGCAAAAAGCCAGGCACATTCGTCAAAAGAACTAGCCGAGTTTTTAGCAAAAACTGAATTCAGTAAATCGAAAGATAAAAAGGTAGAAAAATATGGGGTGGTGAAAGAAATGAAAAAGGTAGTTGTATCTACTCCTATAATAAAAAATGATGTCAGCTACTATAACGGTAATTATGTATATAAAGATCTCCAGTATAAAGTAGAGATAAGAACTGATGAAAATAAAAAACCAATGGCTACCCTAAAGATTGCTAATGGGCAGGATATTCTTTTGAAAAACGTTTCCATTACTGATGCATTGTTTCATGCAGTAAAACAAAATGCAGATGGAACGCAGGAGATATGGGAAGGAGTTTTTATTAATAAGAATGATAGTGGCAGCATTGAATTTGGACTTGGCATCAAATTATCAAAACCTATTCAGCTAACAGAAGGATTAAAGATCACAAGAATTTTTCTAAAAAAAGTTTCACCCTAAAGCAGTATTAGCTTCTAACTTATTTTATGCTAAAGAATTATTTTAAAATAGCCTACCGCAACCTAAATAAGAACAAGGTGTTTTCTGCTATTAACATTTTTGGTCTGGCTATCGGATTTGCATGTTGCCTGTTGATCTTTCTTTTCATCAGGCATGAATTAAGCTTTGATAAATTTCATGTAAATGCTGATAAAATTTACCGTCTTACTTCAATTGGAAAAGGCCCTGATGATAAACATCTCGCCGTTACACCTTCTCCCTGGGCGCCTAATATGCAAAAAGAATTTCCGGAGATTAAAGAATCCGTAAGGCTACTAAAATCCGGCAGAACATTGGTAACCACACCTTCCAAAGAGAAGTACTTTGAAAACGATATAATCCTCTCTGACTCAACATTCTTCAATGTTTTTTCTTTTCGCTTAATTAAAGGCGACAGGCATGCATTAGATAAATTAAACACGATTGTTCTTTCAAAAGCAACGGCAAAAAAATATTTTGGTAATGTTGATCCAATCGGCAAAACATTGGATGTAACAACACCTTTCAGACCTGTTGTTACTTTGGAAGTAAGAGGAATTGCGGATGAGCTTCCATCTAATTCACATTTTAAATTCGATGCTTTAATATCTCTTAACATATTGGGAGATATTAGTGGGTTATGGTCGTATCATATGTTTAATACATATTTTGTTTTAGCTGATGGAACAAAAAGGGAAACTTTGGAAAACAAGTTTAGTGGCTTTGCGGATAAATACATAACAAAAAATCCCAATGCTGATGGTTTCCACAATATACAGTTACAACCACTTACTGATATTCATTTACGTTCAGAAATGGTTGGCGAGATCGGAACTAACAGCAGTATAACTTACGTGTACCTGTTCTCAGGCATTGCTTTGCTGGTCTTGATTATAGCCTGTTTTAATTTTATGAACCTCTCAACTGTGCGTTCACTAAAAAGGGCAAAAGAAACCGGTTTACGTAAAGTTATCGGTGCAGGCCGGCAACAATTAATCAGGCAGTTTTTAGGGGAGTCAATATTACTGGCTGTGATTGCTTTTTTTGTTTCGATATTCATCACTATACTTATTCTTCCTGTTTTTAATCAGCTTGCCGATAGAAACCTGAGTTTCAATATAAGTAACAATGTATGGCTTATAATCTTGCTTATTATTGTTACAATTGCCGTAGGAATTCTTGCAGGGTTATATCCGGCATATGTTTTATCTTCTTTTAACCCTATTGAAGCATTTAAAGGCAAATTTCTTAAAGACTCAAAAGGAAATTTATTTAGAAAAGCTCTTGTAACTTTTCAATTTATTGTTTCAATTGTATTAATTGCAGGTACTATTCTTGTTTATAATCAGCTTCAATTTATAAAAAATAAAAAGCTTGGGTTTGATAAAGACAAAGTTTTTGTTGTATCGGTTCCTTCCAATTCCGATGGTGAAAAGCTTGAAACATTAAAAAATGCATTGCTCCAAAATAATGGAATAGCATCTGTGTCGGGGGCATCTACAATTCCGGGAACACAAATTCCCGTTAATCTTATTCATCAGCAGGGAGCTGATGCCGGAAAGAATCAATCCATGCAAATGCTTTTTGTTGATCATGATTTTGTATCAACAATGCAAATGAAATTGCTTGCAGGAAGAAGCTTTTCTAAAAGTTACTCAACTGATCAGGGGGAAGGTTTTATTTTAAACAATGATGCGGTAAAACAAGCAGGCTGGTCGCCTGAAGAAGCCATAGGGAAAGATTTTCAGTGGGTAATGCCTGATACTGTTTTAAAAAATGGAAAAGTAATTGGTGTAGTTGACGACTTCAATATTACTCCTCTCAAATCTCCGGTACAGCCTCTTGTAATGCATATTATTCCGAGAAGATTTCAATATCTGTATGTTCGTTATAAAGATATAAATACGAGCGAAGCCGTTAAAATGGTTGGCAACAATTTTAAAACGCTCTATCCGGAACAGCCTTACGAGTATACTTTTCTTGATGATACGATCAATTCTTTATATGCTACTGAAGTAAAGCTGGGAAAGATCTTTGAATACTTTGCAGACCTTGCTATACTGGTGGCCTGCCTCGGCATTTTAGGGCTTTCTGTTTATTCTATTCAGCAACGTACAAAAGAAATTGGAATTAGAAAAGTATTGGGCGCCAGCATTTTTGGTATTGTTAAAGTATTATCTAAAGAATTTCTTAAGCCGGTTTTACTAGCAGCTATTGTCTCTACACCCATAGCATGGTGGGGGATGCAGAAATGGCTTGAAGATTTTGCTTATAAGGTAAATATAAGTGTGTGGGTATTTGTAATTGCGGGTAGTGTTGCAATTTTTATTGCATTATTTACTGTAAGCTTTCAGGCTATAAAAGCGGCAAATGCTAATCCTGTAAAAAGTTTACGAACAGAATAATATTAAGAACTATGCTAAAAAATTATTTTAAAATCGCTATCAGAAATATTGCCCGGCACAAAGTGTTTGCTGCAATAAATATCTCAGGCCTGGCAATTGGCATAGCTTCATGCCTGTTATTATTTACCGTAATAACGTATGAGTTAAGCTATGATAAATTTCAGCCAAATTTTAAAAATATTTATCACGTAGTAACAAGGGATAAACATTCTGATGGATATGAATATAATCCAGGTGTTCCTATCCCTGCACTTGATGCACTTCGTACTGATTTTCCGCAGGTAATAACAGGGGCTTTGTATTCAAGCAGTAACAGCCAGGTTACTGTGCTGGGCGCTAACCAAAATATTTCATCTGCAGGAAAAAAGTTTATTGAAGAATCTGGTAATTTTTTCAGTGACCCGCAATTTTTCCAGGTATTTCATTTTAACTGGCTTTCAGGTTCGCCGGATGTTTTAAGCGAACCCAATGTAACCGTTCTAACAAAAAAAAGAGCGGAAAAATATTTTGGTGATTGGAAAAATGCACTTGGTAAAATTTTAAAATTAGATAACGCTGTAACGGTTAAGGTTGCAGGTATTTTAGAAGACGTTCCCGGTAATTCAGATTTCCCGTTGGCGCTTGTTACTTCTTTTGAAACATTTAAAAAAAATCCGGGATTGTATGGCTCTGTAACTGAGTGGGGGCGTACTTCCAGCAACTTCCAGGTTTTTATGTTGCTGCCGAAAAAGCTTACAGCCGCCAACATCAATTCACAATTGGCGGAGTTTAGTAAAAAACATTATAACAGCCGCAAGCACTCTGAGCGATTAAATTATTTACAACCTCTTAGCGAAATCCATTTTGATAAACAACTCGAAAATTTTGGCGATCATATCACAAGCAGATCAATATTATGGACCTTATCATTGATTGGTTTATTCATTATTATAATGGCATGTATCAATTTTATAAATCTCTCAACAGCACAGGCGGTTGGCAGAAGCAAGGAAGTTGGTATTAGAAAAGTGCTAGGTAGTAACCGGAGACAATTATTTAGCCAGGTTATGGGAGAAACTGCTCTGATTGTTATTGCTTCAGTTGTGCTTTCAATAATCGTTGCTGCATTGTCTCTGCCTTACATAAAATATGTTGCATCAATTAAGGAAACACTTAGTTTACTAAACCTTCAAACATGCTTTTTTTTGTTGGCTGTAATTATAGTAGTTACCATTTTGGCCGGGTTATATCCATCTTTAATTCTCTCAGGATTTAAGCCTGCACTGGCTTTAAAAAATAAAATAACTTCTGCAACAGTTGGCGGAATATCATTAAGAAGAGGGCTTGTGGTATTGCAATTTGCTATTTCACAAATTTTAATTGCAGGTACTATTGTAGCCATCAGCCAAATGAATTTTATCAGAAAGGCTGATCTTGGTTTTAATAAGGAAGGGGTATTTGTTTTAAATGTAAATACTGATAGCGCTGTTGTTTCACGCCAGCCTGCTTTTAAAGAAAAGCTTTTGCAATTACCCGGAGTGCAATCAGTAAGTTTTAGCAGCGATGTTCCTTCTTCAGATAATGACTGGTCAACAAACTTTGCTTTTGATCACAAGCCTGATGAGCAGTTTGATTTATTTACAAAATATGCCGATGAGGATTATTTTAAAACCTATGACCTGCAAATTATTGCAGGAAGAATATTTACAAAAAGCGATACAACAAATGAAATTGTAATTAATGAAACGCTTGTAAAAAAATTAGGAATAAAAGATCCGAAGGATGTGATTGGAAAAGAAATTGGCATGCGCAGATGGAAAAAAATTGTGGGAGTGGTAAAAGATTTTAAAACCAATTCACTTCGTGAAGAGATAAAGCCTACTGCCATCGCAGAAAGAAATGAATTTTATGGAACCGTAGGTGTTAAATTAAAACCATCAAATGCTCCACAAACTATTGCTTCCATCCAAAAAGCATGGGATGAATATTTTCCTGAATATGCTTATACAAGTTCATATATGGATGAAAATATTTCTAAATTTTATCAGCAGGAAGACCAGCTTTCTTTATTGTATAAAATTTTTGCAGGCATTGCAATTTTTATTTCATGCCTTGGATTATATGGACTGATTTCTTTTATTGCAGTACAACGAACCAAAGAGATCGGTGTACGAAAAGTGCTCGGCGCTTCTGTACGAAATATCATCTATCTCTTTTCCAAAGAATTTACTATCCTCATTTTAATTGGTTTTGTGGTAGCAGTTCCTGTTGCTTATTACATGATGAATAACTGGCTTCAAAATTTTGTATTCAGAATAAATATTGATGCAAAAGTATTTGTCGTTGCCATTTTGTTATCCATAATTATTGCATGGATAACAGTTGGCTATAAGTCCATAAAAGCTGCATTGGCAAACCCGGTAAAAAGCTTACGGTCAGAATAAAAACTATCCATTATGATTACAAATTATTTAAAGCTTGCTCTGCGCCACATAAAAAAAAATAAAGGCTATGCTTTTATAAATATGATTGGGCTTTCACTCGGCATGGCATGTTCTATACTAATACTGCTTTGGGTAAATGATGAATTGCGGTACAATAAATTTCAAAAAAATTATAACAATTTATACCAGGTTATAGAAAACCAGACCTATGAAGGAAAGACCTATACTTTTTCTGCAATGCCAGGCAAATTTGCTGCTGCTGTAAAAGAAGAATTACCTGAAATAAAATATGCTGCCCGCTCTGACTGGGGCACCAACCTTTTATTTTCTGTTGGTGATAAAAGTATTTATGAATTAGGCAATTATGTAGATCCTGATTTTTTAAGGATGTTCTCTTTTAACCTGATCAAAGGTGATACTGCAAAGTTGTTAACTGATCCCAGCTCCATTGTTATCACTACAAAAATAGCAGAGAAATTTTTTGGCAAAGATGATCCCATTGGCAAAACCATTAAAGTAAATAATGACAGAGAAGTCACTATAACAGGGTTACTAAAAGAACCACCCTTAAATAGCTCTTTAAAATTTTCGTGGCTGGCTTCTTTTAAAATTTATGAGGATAAAAACCCTTGGTTGCAGGGATGGGGCAATAATGGAATACAAGCTTTTGTCCAGCTAAAGGATGGCGCAGATCCAAAACAGGTTGACAGAAAATTAAAGGACTTTATCTCAAAGAAAGATACCAGTGCCATTGCAAAGCCTTTTCTTCTGGCAATGAAAGACTGGCGCTTAAGAAGCCGGTTTGAAGATGGCAAATATGCCGGCGGCAGAATTGAATATGTAAGAATGTTCAGCATAATCGGGTTGCTTATAATTATTATAGCCTGTATCAATTTTATGAACCTTGCTACTGCAAGATCTGAGCAAAGAGCAAGAGAAGTTGGAGTAAGAAAGGTTTTGGGTGCCGGCAGAGGTATTCTTATCAGGCAGTTCTTTGGAGAATCTATTATGATGTCTGTTGCTGCAATGATAGTTGCTGCGCTTATTGTTTTTCTTGTTTTGCCTTCTTTTAATACGCTTGTTGAAAAGAAGCTATTGTTTGATATTTCCAACCCTGTTCTGTGGGCCGGATTACCTTTACTGGCATTGGTTTGCGGAGCAATTGCAGGCAGCTATCCATCATTATATCTTTCCTCATTTAATCCTGCAACCGTTTTTAAAGGATTAAGGATAGGAAAGAATTCTACAACCGTTTATGTTCGTAAAGGACTTGTGATTACACAATTTGTTATTTCAATTGTACTCATCATCAGCACCATAATTATTTATAGCCAGATAGAGCATGTAAAGAACAGGCAATTGGGTTATGATAAAGAAAATATTATCTATTTATGGTTAAAAGGAAAAATGAACGAACATTTTCCGGCCATTCACAATCAACTTTTATCAACTGGAGCTGTGGAGAATGCAGCCATGAGCAACAACAGGGTTTTTAATGTTGGAAGCAGCTCAGGGGATTTTAGCTGGAAGGGTAAAACTCCGGAATCCAAACTATTAGTTAGCATGGATTGGGTAAGCCCGCAGTATATATCAACTATGGGCATGAAGCTGGCTTCGGGACGGGATTTTAATACTGACATTACTACGGACAGTTCTAATATTATCATCAATGAAACTTTTGCCAATATCATTGGTAAAAAAGATCCCGTGGGTGATATTATCAGGCGTGATAATGGCCGGGGAAGGAGCTTAACTATTGTGGGAGTTGTGAAAGATTATGTATTCAATGATATGTATAAAAAACCTGATCCACTGATACTTTTCTGCGATACATCTAATGTAAGCAGTATGCTCATAAGATTAAAAAGCAGCCAGGATGTTCAGCAGCAAATTGCAAAGATTGAAAAAGTTATAAAGTCAAATAACCCGGCTTATCCGTTTGAATCCAAATTTCTTGATCAGGATTTTAATAATCTTTTTAAAAGTGAAATGCTCATTGGTAAACTATCAAGAGTGTTTGCATTACTCACTATTTTAATTTCATGCCTCGGCTTACTTGGCCTGGCTGCTTACACAGCAGAGCGCCGCACAAAAGAAATAGGAATCAGAAAAGTATTGGGAGCTACCGTAACAAGTGTAATAGCACTTCTTTCAAAAGATTTTTTACGGCTGGTGGCTATCTCATCTCTTGTTGCTTTTCCGCTTGCATGGTGGATGATGCATAAATGGCTTCAGGATTTTTCATACAGGATAGATATTTCATTGTGGGTTTTTGTAATTGCAGGCGGCCTTGCAGTCATTATTGCGTTACTCACGGTAAGTTTTCAGGCTATAAAAGCAGCGGTTGCTAACCCTGTAAAATCTTTACGAACAGAATAAAAATTGAAATCATGCTAAAAAATTATTTAAAAATCGCCTTCAGGAATCTTTTAAAAAGTAAGGTTTATTCACTCATCAATATACTTGGTTTAGCAACCGGTATGGCAATGTGTTTATTGATCGTACTTTTTATTCAAAGTGAATTGAGCTATGATAATTTTCATGAAAAAAGTGATCAGATCCAACGTGTAGTTTTAGAAAGAAAATACCCCGGCAGGTCCACATCCTATTCAATTATTCCGCAAACAATTGGCGAAGCAATTAAGAAAGAATACCCTGAAGTATTAGAAAGTACAAGGATTTTCAATTTTGCCGGTGGCGGAGATTTTTTTGTAAAAATTAGTGATAAGGTTTTTCAGGAGAAGCATGTATTGATGGTCGATTCAAATTTTTTTAGGGTATTTTCTTCAACATTTTTACAGGGAGATCCGGTTACTGCTTTGGAAAAACCTAATACTGTTGTAATAAATGAAAGCACTGCCAAAAGATATTTTGGATCTGCCGATAATGCAATGGGTAAAACTTTTGAAACCGATGGTGATAACAACAATAAATTTATGATCTCTGCTGTTTGCAAAGATGGGCCGGATAACTCTCATTTCATTTTTGATATATTAATTTCATCTTCAACTTTTCAAAATACCAGGCAACCGAACTACATAAATTTTTCTGCAAGCACTTATCTTTTATTAAATAAGAATGCCAATCCTGATGCATTGGAAGCCAAGTTTCCGCAAATAATCCAAAAATATGTTTCCGGGGATATTGAAAAAAAGATGGGGCAAACTTTTACGCAATTTACTGTAGCCGGAAATGGCTATCATTATTATTTGCAGCCCTTAAAAAAAATTCATCTTATCTCTGA
>JBPCQG010000480.1:0-7654 GCA_050998315.1 Chitinophagaceae bacterium | reverse complement strand
CCACTACATTTTTATCTGTTGCAAAAATATTTGTGCTTTCTACTTTTTTATTGACTACTCTTTTGTTTTGTTGTGTTAAAAAATCCATCGCAAAATGAATTCCCTTCAATTCTCTTCCGGGAATATTTAAATCTCTTGGAACAGTTGAACCACCTGCTAATACAATTGAATGGTATTCTCTCAGCAGATCATTTATATTAATATTGAGACCCACTTCGGCATTACATTTAAACACAATACCTTCCTCTTCCATTAATTTTACTCTTCTGTCTACCACCCATTTTTCTAATTTAAAATCAGGAATACCATATCTCAATAATCCTCCTGGTGCGTCGTCTCTTTCAAAAACTACGACCGTATGACCAGCATAATTTAATTGTGATGCTGCAGCCAGGCCCGCAGGACCCGACCCTACAATTGCAATTTTTTTGCCTGTGCGAATATGAGGTATTATGGGTTGTACATAACCATTATCAAAGGCGATCTCTATAATATGCTTTTCTATTTCTTCAATGGTAACTGCAGGAGCATTGATACCTAATACACAGGATGTTTCACAGGGTGCAGGACATATCCTACCTGTGAATTCAGGAAAATTGTTTGTTGATGAAAGTATATTATATGCTTCCTTCCAGCTTTTAGTGTACACAGCATCATTAAATTCAGGGATCACATTACCTAATGGACAACCACTATGACAAAAAGGAACACCACAATCCATGCACCTGGCGGATTGCTGATTAAGTTTTTCATCAGAATATCTTTCAATAAATTCATTATAATCATTTACCCTTTCCTGCGGCGGACGCTTTGCAGGAAGTTCTCTAGTAAATTCCATAAAACCTGTTAGTTTACTCATACATACCCCCAACCCCTAAAGGGGAGTTTAGAAGACTCTGCAGTTGATTGGATGCAAAGATTTTTGTTATAATTTTTTTTTTAATACTGTACATTAATAAAGAACCTTAAAGATTCTGATGTTTGTCAGACCTAAGTTCTCCCTTTAGGGAGACAGAGGGTTTCAGCACTTTCTTATAATCTTTTGGAAATACTTTCACAAAATTTTTCAGTTGATTATCAAAATCATTCAGAACAAAGTTTGCAACTGTACTGCAGGTAAATTGATAATGCTTAGCAATCATTTCCTGTAATAATTTTTCATCACCCTCTTCAATACTATCAAGATCAACCATTGTTTTATTGCACAATAAATCCAGCCTTCGCAGCACATCATAAACGTAAGCAATTCCGCCACTCATACCTGCTGCAAAATTTCTTCCCGTTTCACCAAGTATGATAACATAACCACCGGTCATATACTCACAACCATGGTCGCCAACACCTTCCACCACTACGTTTGCACCGGAATTGCGAACTGCAAAACGTTCACCTGCTTTACCTCTTATAAATACTTCTCCGGATGTGGCGCCATATAATGCAACATTCCCTACAATAATATTTTCTTCAGGAATAAAGACGGCATTTTTTGATGGATAGATAATAAGTTTGGCGCCACTCAATCCCTTGCCAAAGTAATCATTCGCATCTCCTTCCAACTCAAGCGTTACTCCCCTGGTGTTAAATGCTGCAAAACTTTGCCCGGCTGTTCCCGTAAATTTAAAATGAATGGTATTATCGGGCAATCCATTTGCTTTATACCTTTTTGTAATTTCATTTGATAAAATTGTTCCTGTAGTTCTATCAGTATTTTTTAAAGGAAATTCCGCAAATACTTTTTGCCTATTATCCAATGCAGATTGTGCTGCTTTCAATAACTCCCAATCGAGCACTTCGCTTAATCCATGATCCTGTTCTTCGGTTTTATATAATCCGGTATATTCTGATGCCGGCTGTTTGTACAATATAGGAGTCAGATCAACATTTCGGTATTTCCAGTGGTTGATGTTTTCTTTCCTTTCTAAAAAATCAACCTGACCAACCATTTCATTGATGGTTCTAAAACCCAGTTCAGCCATTATCTCTCGTAATTCCTGCGTTAAAAATTTAAAGAGATTAACTACATGATCCGCATCTCCTGTAAATAGTTTACGCAATTCTTTATCCTGTGTTGCAACACCCACGGGGCATGTATTAAGATGACATTTACGCATCATAATGCAACCCTCAACTATTAATGCAGCAGTTGCAACGCCCCACTCTTCAGCTCCCAATAAAGTTGCAATTGCAATATCACGTCCTGTTTTTAATTGTCCGTCAGTTTGTACAACTACACGGCTCCTTAATTTATTTTTTACAAGAGTTTGATGCGTTTCTGCAAGACCTAATTCCCATGGTAAGCCTGCATGCCGTATAGAACTTACCGGTGATGCCCCTGTTCCCCCATCATGACCGGAAATTAATATTACATCAGCCTTTGCTTTCGCAACACCTGCTGCAATTGTACCCACGCCTGCCTTGGAAACAAGCTTTACATTTATTCTTGCTTTCCTGTTAGCATTTTTCAGATCAAAAATTAATTGTGCAAGATCTTCAATAGAATAAATATCATGATGAGGTGGTGGAGAGATCAATCCTACACCGGGTGTAGCATGACGAACTTTTCCAATCCACTCATCTACTTTATCACCGGGTAATTGTCCACCTTCTCCCGGTTTTGCACCTTGTGCCATCTTGATCTGCAATTCATCAGCTTCAGTTAGATACAAACTGGTTACACCAAATCTTGCAGAGGCAACTTGCTTAATTGCACTTCGCATAGAATCACCATTTGGCAATTTTTCATAACGGCTTTCATCTTCACCGCCTTCACCTGTATTACTTTTTCCGCCAAGCCGGTTCATTGCTACAGCGAGGGTGGTATGGGCTTCCCAGGAAATTGAACCAAAGGACATTGCACCTGTTGCAAAACGTTTGTAAATATTTTCTGCCGGCTCTACCTCATCAATTGAAATTGACGGACAATTATGTTTGAACTGAAACAAGCTTCTTAGCGTGACTGCTTTTTCACTTTGCTCGTTTACAAGCTTTGAATATTTTTTGAAAGTATTATAATCATTTAGTCTTGTAGAGTATTGAAGTAAATGAATGGTTTGCGGATTAAATAAATGAAACTCTCCTTTCCTTCTCCATTCAAAAACGCCACCTGCCTGCAAACCATTTACCGGCATACTTGATTTACTGAAGGAAAAAAAATGTTTAGATAATGTTTCCTTTGCAATCTCATCAAGTCCCATTCCTTCAATTCTTGAAATTGCTCCTGTGAAATATTTATCAACGACAGATTTATTCAAACCGATAATTTCAAAAATTTGTGCACCCTGGTAAGACTGTAATGTTGAGATTCCCATTTTAGAAAATACTTTCAGCAAGCCGTCACAGATTGCTTTTATATAATTCTTTCTTAACTCTTCCCACGATAAATCGGTTTGAATAGATCCATTAGCTTTCATGTTACGAATGCTTGCTAATGCCAGGTAAGGATTAATGGCTGTTGCGCCAAACGCAATTAAGCAGGCAAAGTGATGTATTTCCCAAACATCACCGGCTTCAATTACCAACCCTACCCGCCCACGATAACCTTTTCTTATAAGATGATGATGAACAGCTGCTGTTGCTAATAGAGAAGGGATGGGCGCATGCTCGGAATCAATTGCCCTGTCAGATAAAATCAAAACTTCAAAACCATCTTCAACAGCATCTACTGCATATCTGCATAAGCGATCTAACCCTTTTTGTAATGAGCCTGGTTTTCCATCTGCAATAAAATATGTTTGCAATGTTTTAGCCTGGAAGATGCCTGTATCAATGCTTCGTAGTTTTTCCAGTTCACCACTTTTAAGAATCGGCTGCTTTAAAGCCACACTATGACAATGCTTTGGATCTTCATCTAATAGGTTTCCATTATTACCTACAAAAGTAACAAGGCTCATTACTAACTGTTCACGAATAGGATCAATTGGAGGATTGGTAACCTGCGCAAATAATTGTTTAAAATAACTGCTTAAATGCTGGGGCTGATCGCTGAGGACAGCTAAAGGTATATCTGTACCCATTGAACCAACAGGTTCCTTTGCCTGCAAAGCCATTGGTGTAATTATGGAATCTATATCCTCACGGCTGTAACCGAAGGCCTTTTGATATTTTAATACTGAATCGTCTGAAAGATGTGTAAACGTTACTCTTGGCTCTTCTAATTCATCAAGTCGTATTTTATATTTATTCAGCCATTCATCATACGGTTTTTGCGAACATATTTGTTGCTTTAATTCTGCATCACTTATGATTCTTCCATTTTCAAGATCTACAACAAACATTTTACCCGGCTGCAGTCTTCCTTTTTCTTTAATAAGTTCAGGTGCTATTGGCAGCACACCTGTTTCAGATGCCATTATAACTCTGTCATCGGTCGTAAGGCAGTATCTTGAAGGACGCAAACCATTCCTGTCCAACGTAGCGCCAATTATTTTTCCATCTGTAAAACTAATAGAAGCAGGGCCATCCCAGGGCTCCATAAATGAAGCATGAAATTCATAAAATGCCTTTTTCACAGGATCCATTTCTTCGTTACCATCCCATGCCTCAGGTATCAGCATCATCATAACATGAGGTAATGAACGGCCGCACAAGAGGAGCAATTCTATCATATTATCCAGACTTGCGGAGTCCGATTGACCTTGTTCTACAACCGGTAGCAGCAATTCCATTTCTTCTTTAGTAAAATAAGGAGAGGTAAAATTTCTCTCACTCGTTTTAAGCCAGTTTATATTTCCCTGTAAAGTATTTATCTCACCATTATGCGCTATGTAACGGAAGGGCTGCGCCAGTTTCCAGGAAGGAAAAGTATTAGTGGCAAAACGTGAATGTATCAACCCGAATGCAGATACAATTCTTTTATTGCTTAAGTCGGGAAAATAATTTCGCAACTGCAGACTGGTAAGTTGCCCCTTATAAATAACTGTTTTATAAGATAATGATGCAACATAAAATCCAACTGCATCTTTTCGTACCGTATTGTTTATCGTTTGTGTTGCATAATTTCTTAATATAAATAGTTTACGCTCAAAATCATCCGGGTTATTTATGTGATCAGGTGAAGCAATAAAAACCTGTTCAATTTCAGGCTCTGCCGATAGTGCAGTAAGCCCAATATCATCAACATTCACAGGCACTTTCCGGTATCCAAGAATTTCCAATCCAACTTTTTCTGCCGAGCGGTTAAAGATGTCACGGCATTCCTCTTTTAAACGAATATCCTTTGGAAAAAATAAAACACCCACCCCGTATTTGCCATACGATGGTAAATGAATGCCAAGTTTTATGCATTCATCAAAAAAGAATTCGTGGGGAGTTTGGATGAGAATACCTGCACCATCACCTGTATTATTCTCGCAGCCACAGGCGCCACGATGCTCCATGTTTTCTAAAATAGTTAAAGCATCAGAAACTACCTGGTGGCTTTTATTACTTTTTATGTTGGCAACAAAACCGATACCACATGAGTCATGTTCAAATTGAGAAGAGTATAAACCTTTACCTGACATATATAGTTAAATAATCAAAAGATGTATTGATAATTTATAACAGCAGGCAGTTAATTATATAGGGTGCATCCCGCTGCAATATTTCTGTAAAAAACTAATCGTATCCTTCCGAAGTTATTTTTAATTAAGAGAAATTGAAATTTAAATATTTCTTCATTTTACAGTGGGCAAATGTTAACATCTATAGTTAAACATAGGCTGGTAAAAGCTTTTGGGCATTATTTATTACAATGTCCAGATTTAATAAACATTCCTAATCCTAAATTGTGGAAAATCTTTTTTTCCCTGCAATGCCCCCGTAAACATCTTTCAAGTTCGGGGTTTTTTTAGGGGGAATTGCGGATACTTTTCTATTTGTTGTAGGCAATTTTTTTTACATCATTCTTTAGGAAAATGACCCATGGACTTGACTATATTACGAAACTTGAATTTTTTTAGCATTATCAGAAAGTTAATGGAATGCATTTAATGCGGCTTAAATTTCCATTTATAATAACCACACGAGCCTGGCCTATAATACCAACGCCAAGCATAATGTTGCAATCGTCGTTCCTGTAAAAGAATCGCCAAACAATATATTCCCTTGTATCTTTAATTAAAAACATATACCATACATGCTTTTAAAAATCATTAAACTGCTTGCTTTAATATTTATTTGCAATAGCTATCACTTATCAGGCCAGGTATGGCATATTAAAGGACAAGTTGCGGGAGACAAAGAGCAACCTTTAGCATCTGCAACAATTGCATTGATAGATAAATCTAATAAAGAGATTTCCAAAACATCCGCCAATAACAGTGGCTATTTTACTTTATCATATACCGTAAGTGGCAACTATAATTTATTAATTACTTATGCCGGTTATAAAGAATACAGGTCAGCTATATTTGAACTCACTAATAAGGATTTTGGAATAATTTTATTAACACCGGCTACTAATACACTTAATGAAGTTCTTGTAACATCTAAACAAAACCTGATTGAACTGGATGGTAATAATATTGTATATAATGTAGCTAAAAGTATTAATTCGCAGGGGTTAAATGCTTTTGAAGTTTTAAAAAAAGCGCCGGGTATTTACGTCGATAATGAGACGACAATTACTTTAAATGGAAAACAAGGCACCTTGGTTTTATTGGACGGTAAACAAACTTACCTTTCTGGAAAGGAGCTTATTGATCTGCTTAAATCAATGCCCTCTTCGGGAATTAAGTCAATTGAAATTATTAATACCCCCGGCGCAAAGTATGATGCAGCAGGGTCTGCAGGTATCATTAATATTAAAACAAATAAATCGCAGATAAAAGGATTTAATGGCACTGCAAATGTTGGTGTTGGTTATGGTATTAGTGCGAGGCAAAACACCGATGTATCTCTCAACTACAGAAAAAACAACTTTAATATTTTTGGAAACTATAATCATTTTTTAGGCTACTATAATTATTTATATGGCACCGATCGAATTCAAAACGGTAAGGCTTATAACAGTTTTACAGGTGACATTGATAAGCGAAATAAAATGGGTGCAAGGCTTGGTCTGGATTATAATATAAATAAAGAACAAACTATCGGGATTTTAATAAACAGCAATTTTGTTATTGGCGGCGGAATTACCAGGACAAAAACAAACATTGGCATTCCATCTTCTCCAATTGTTGATCAGGTGCTTGATGCTGAAAATGATTATTACTTTCAGAGAACTGATCGCTATAATATAAATTTAAATTACAAATATGAAAATGCAGCAGGCAATATAATCAATGTGGATGCAGATTATGGTCATTATAAAAAAGGTAACGGAAATCTTCAATCAAATATTTATTCAAAAAATCAAACTGTTTTAAGCAGCAATCTTTATCGTTCTATAAATGATATAGGGATCAATCTTAAAGCTTTCAAAATTGATTATACAGCTAACCTGTGGAAGGGAATATTTGAGTCAGGAGCCAAATATTCAGATATAAAATCTGATAATGATTCTAAATTTTTTCATGTAAAAACTAACAGTGATAGTTTAGATAACAGGCGTTCGAATACTTTCGGGTTCAATGAGCAGATTTCCAGTGGCTATCTTAACTATAAAAAAACTGTTGGCAAGTGGACAATGCAGGCAGGTTTGCGTTTGGAAAATTCATCTTCATCCGGCGCTTTA
>JBPCQG010000471.1:0-15124 GCA_050998315.1 Chitinophagaceae bacterium | reverse complement strand
GTGCAACACTGGTTATTAGTGGTGTTGGCGTTACTCTAAAAGAAGTTGCTGTCGGTAACCAGTCCATATTAAATGTAGCTGTAAGCAGGAATGTTGCCGTTGAAGCCACAGTTGTAGTAACAGCCATGGGTATAAGGAGAGAAAAGAAAGCTCTGGGGTATGCGGTTTCCACCGTTGACAAAAAGCAGCTTGAAAATCGTCCTGAACCGGATTTGGGAAGATTATTAAGTGGTAAAGCACCCGGAGTTGATATCTTAGCCACAAGTGGTATTTCTGGTAGTGGTACTAACATTCAAATTAGAGGTGCCAATTCAATTACAGGGGGAAGCGATCCACTATTTGTTGTTGATGGAGCTCCTTTCAGCGGTGCTACCAATCAACAAACAGGTGCTATATTTGGTAACCAAACATCAAGTCGTTTTTTAGATATTGATCCTAATAATATAGAAAGTGTTAGTATTCTTAAAGGCTTGAGCGCTACAGTTTTGTACGGTGAAGGAGGAAGAAATGGCGTTATTTTAATAACCACTAAAAATGGTTCAGGAAGAAAAAGTAATAAAAAAGCTGAAGTTGCTGTAACGCAGTCTTATTTTAGAACTACTCCCGCTAGTATACCAGAAACACAGCACTCTTATGGTGGGGGTTTCTCACTTGCAGGTGGTTTTTTATTTTTTAGTAACTGGGGACCTAAATTCACTGATCCTCGTACAATGCTTGCCCATCCTTATTCTGTTGGCAGCCAGGCCGGTTCATTTCCCGAGCTTGCAGGCGTTCAAATTCCATTCGAATTTAATGATAATTTGAAAAACTTCTTCCAAAAAGGAGATGTATTAAATACCGGGGTTAATGTATCAGCTGCATTAGGAACCAGCGGAAGTATAAATGCCAACTATGGTTATTTGAAGGACCAGGGCTTTTTAGAAACCAATAAAGTAACCAGAAATACATTTGGTGTAGGGATTAATACAAAACTCCTCAATAATATTACTGTAAGCGGCGCATTAAATTATGTGATTAACAAGTTTATTAGTCCCACAACTGCACAAAGTAGTGCAAGCGGAGCAACAAGCGGCGGTGCAGGAGTTTTCGCCGATCTTTTATATACTCCTATCAGCAATAATTTGGCTGGCTGGCCTTACCAAACACCGGATGGTGCATCAGCATATTATCGGTCCGGTAATGATATACAAAATCCAAGATGGACACTATACAATTCATTAACCGCACAGGAAACTGACAGGATATATGGGAACTTCCAATTAAAATATAATATTTTCAAGAATTTTGATATATTATATGGCTTGGGATATGATTCTTATAATGAAGCTCATATCTTAACCATTAACAAAGGGGGTGTAAGCCGTGCTTCGCCTGCAGATCTGCAATATACTACAGGTATGTATAGAACCATATCTGGACAAAATAAAATCTGGGATCATAAAGTTATAGGAACTTATAATACGAACCTTACCTCTAATTTTAAATTAGATCTTACTGCCGGTTTTAATTCCAACCAGCAACTATATGATCAATATGGACAAAAAAGTTCTGATCAATTGGTTTTTGGGGTATTTGATCATTCCAACTTTATACAGCATGATACAAAAACAGAGGATGGGTTAGATATGGATTTTAAATCAGATTATCAAACTGTTGGTGTTTTTGCCCAGGCAGGATTAGCATTTAAGGAGTTTGTATATGTAAATGTTGGTGGCAGAAACTCCTGGGCTTCCTCCCTTGAGAAAGCAAACCGTTCTATATTTTATCCAAGTGCCAGTATTTCATTTTTACCTACGGCAGCATTCTCAGGTTTGCAGGGTAATAAATTACTTAATTACTTAAAATTAAGGGCAGGATATGCAACAAGCGCAAGTTTTCCAGCTCCATATTCAACAAGAAATACTCTGTTAATTGCGACTAATGTTTTTGTTACCAGGGCTGGTAGTGTGGTTAACAACAACAGAATTAGCAACAATTTGGCAAACCCGGATTTAAATGCAGAATTGTTGGGTGAGTTTGAAACTGGTTTGGAAGCAAGATTATTAAATAATCGCCTTTCATTAGATTTTACCTATTATAACAGGAAGTCTACAGACCAGATTTTGAATAGGCCTTTGGATCCTTCAACAGGTTTTGAGCAAACAACAATTAATGCCGGCGATCTTACTAATAAAGGCATTGAATTAGGTGTAGGACTTACTATTTTAAAGAATAAAAACTGGACTTTTCAGCTAGATGGAAACTTCACAAGAAACAGGAGTAAGGTTTCTAATCTGCCCGATGAAGTTGGCGAAGTACAAACAGGAGGTTTATTTAGTAACCTGGGAAACTATGCCATAAACGGAGAGGCCTTTGGGGTAATTAAAGGAACATATTATCAGACGGATACTAAATCAGGTCAAAAAATAGTTGGACCCGATGGATATTATATAGCTTCTACTGACACAAAAATTTTAGGTGATCCTAATGCTGATTACAGGTTATCAGGCACAGGTACAATTGGGTATAAGGGACTTGAATTACGTGCCCAGGTGGATTATACAAAGGGTGGCGTTATTTTTGCCCAAACTGTTAGTGCCATGCTGGCACGTGGACTTGCAAAGGCTACTGATGTAGATCGTTCTCTTCCAATAATTTTGCCAGGTGTTAAGCAAGATGGTACTCCTAATGATTTTCAAACTGCATTAGACCGTGCTTATTTTAATACTTACCTGTTTGCTCATGAATCAACTTTGTTTGATGCTACTACAGTGAGGTTAAGAGAAGTATCTTTATTTTATGCATGGCCACAGTCTTTGTTGGGCAAAACTCCATTTGGTGGAGTAAGCATTGGACTAAGCGGCCAGAACCTATGGCACAAAGCAATTAATATGCCTGATGGCACCAATTATGACCCCGAATCTTCAAGCGGTGGCGTAGGTAAAACAAGGGGGTTTGAATTTTTGACGGGTCCTTCATCCCGCAGGTATGGTGTCAGCATGAAAGTAACCTTCTAAAAACTTATAAAGTAAAAAAAATGAAAAAATTTAAAATAATATTATTGCTGGCGGTTGGAACGGTAATATTCGTGTCATGCAAAAAGTTTGACAACATGCTTACCAATCCCAGTACTCCTGCACCTGAAGCAGCTAATGTAGATTTTTATTTAAATGCGGCCCAATTATCGGTAGCTAACTTTTATGCTAATCAAAGCACCACACCTGGTTTAAATGAAAATGGAAATGAATTAATGCGGATGGAATATGCCCCATCAAGAACATATTTAGATCTTTATGGTGAAACAGGACAGGATGGTGCCTGGAGGTCAGCTTACCAGGGTGTTTTTAAAAGTGTAGATGCATTAATACCTATTGCACAAAGAACTAACAGGCATTTGCATATAGGTATGGCAAGAGTATTAAAAGCATATGTAGCGGCAACGCTTGTAGATTTTTTTGGAGATGTTCCTTACAGTGAAGCAAATCTTGGAAGTGAAAATACAAATCCTAAACTCGATCCCGGAAAGCAGGTTTATGATTCAGTTTTTAAATTACTTGATAGTTCAATTGCAAGTTTCAACCGGGTAGTAGCCGGAACGCCATTACCTGCAAATGATCTGTTTTATGGTGGTAATGCAACTGCAAAAGCAGCGAGTTGGAGAAGAGCTGCAAAAACACTTAAATTAAAATTATATAACCAGGTAAGATTGGTTGATAATACTGTAAAAGGTAAAATTGATGCGCTAATAACTGATGGAGAATTAATAACGACTGATGCACAGGCTTTTATTTATAGGTATGGTTCTAAAAATCAAAATCCTGACAGCAGGCACCCTGAATTTGCTACTTATTACACAGGTACCGGCGCTCAGGATTACTTGGGTAACCATTTTATGTATACTGTTTTTGTTGAAAAAGGCAGGGGTTTTGACCCCCGCTGGCGGTATTATTTTTACAGGCAGATTAATGATGTACTCGCAGTACCTCAAAGTACCCTGGAATGTAAAGGCAGCCCTAGGCCTCCACATTATCCGGCTAATGTAGCATTTTGCTTTCCTGATGATGCTGGTTTTTATGGTCGGGATCATGGAAACGACAGGGGTATACCACCAGATAATTTCCTAAGAACTGTTTGGGGAATTTACCCTGTAGGGGGAAAATTCGACAATAGTGAGGCAACAGGCGTAAAAATCACCGATGGAGGACAGGGACAGGGAATATTACCAATATGGCAACCCGCATTTACTGATTTTGTAAGGGCCGAGACTGCACTAATTCTTGGAACTGCTGGAAATGCAAGGAGTTTATTGGAATCCGCGGTAAATAAATCAATAAAAACTGTTATGGATTTTCCTGCCACAGTGGGGGTTACAGTACCGGCAAACAGAGTACCAACAGCAGCTGCCATCCAGGCATATGTTGATTTTGTGTTGCAAGCATATGATGCAGCAACAACCAACGCTGATAAGCTTAATGTTATAATGAAGGAATATTATATTGCTCTTTGGGGCAATGGTATAGAAGCTTATAACAATTACAGGCGTACAGGTATGCCCAGGAATATGCAACCGAATTTAAACCCAACACCTGGCCCGTTTCTGCGTTCATTGTTTTATCCGGCAACATTTACCGAGAGGAATAGTAATGTTACTCAAAAGACAGCAACAAATACCAAAGTATTCTGGGATAATAATCCAGATAACATTTTTGTTAACTAATAATATTAACCGGAATTAAGTTATAATAAAAAATAAATACAATGAAAAAATCATATTTATTCCCGATTATTCTGCTATTATTAATAGCGTCTTGTAAAAAACCGTCAGACTTCTACAAGGAATTGGGAAAGGGATCCGCTTTAATACTTGTAAAGCAGGATAATGCACTTTTAAATGCAGTAGATGCGACCAGTACAGTTAGCCAGGTACTTACTTTTAATGGTGAGCCGGTTGAGAGTATTAATCTTTATGTATCTGCAACCGCTACTACAGACAAGACAAAGTGGAAATTAATTAAGAATATAAAATTAAGTGGTGAAACTACAGTTGCTGCAACTAACAGGGAAATAGCCACAGCATTAGGCTTAACCCCGGGTGCATTACCCCCGGGTACTATATATCATTTATATAATGAAGCGGTTCTAAAAGATGGGCGGACATTTAGCTCGATTAATACAAATCCGGGTGATCTCGAAAATCCACCGGCATTTAAAACTATGTTTCATTGGACTGCAACCACAATTTGCCCCTATGATGCAACGAAAACACCAGGAACCTATAAAGTTACAAGAGATACCTGGGATGGTATGGTTGGAAGGTTAGTTCAAGTTACAGCCGGTCCTGGTGCCAACCAGGTTAATTTAAGTGCGGTTTGGCCAGCTGGGGGAGCAGCAGGATTCGGCCCCAGTGTAGCTCCAGGATTACTGGTAAATGTTAATCCCACTACAGGTGCTGCCTCGTCCGGAACAAATGGGGTATTTGGCAGGTATATCGATCCTCCACCTGATCCTACATACCTTGCTTCTACTACTTCAACTGGAATTACCGGCTTTGTATTTTCATGTACTGGTACAATAGATATTGTAGTAAACATTAATACTGATGTTTATGGTCCGCAAGGAAATAAAACTTTGACTTTAGTAAAGCAATAAAAAAATTTGCACTAAAAAAAGGCTGTTCGAAAGGACAGCCTTTTTTGAATCAATAAGTTTTAAAATAATTGTAAAATGATAGCCACATTTCCAGTTCATGGTGGTTGATTTTTATGATTACAGTAATAATTAACCATTCATACTGCTTATTAGACTACTTATAATATACATACTACGAAATAAATCGTTTTTCGCAATCTTTCAATATGAAATTATTGTTATATAACAAATTACCAAATGATAAATTCATTTAACTATTATTAAGAATTTATCATAACATTTCATATGACAATTGTTTATGGTAAAAGATAAGTTTTTGCAGTTGTTGTTTATCCCCTTCCTGGGATTTTTCATTCCCTATATTTCGGGAATAATCCATTATGAAAAATATTCATTCAATTCTTCCATAGTTGTGTTTACGTATTTTGTATTTGTATCCTTTTGTATATGGCAGGGTAGCCATTGGTTGCATTTAAAATTAAGAAGATCATACTCTATAAATTTAAATCCTTTTAATAAAATTGGTGCTATATGTCTTTCTTCCTCCGTATATGCCGGGCTCGTGGCAGGTATATTCTGCTTACTCTGGATGAAATTTTCTTTAGAAAAATTTCACTGGTTACCATTTTTCAGGTTTATTATTTTTTCAGTTATGGCTGCTGTTCTTTTTAAGCTAATTTATGAAGTTATCTACTTGAGTAAAGAAAGAGAAAGGGATAACATTATAGTTGATCAGCTTGACCATGAATTAAACAGAGTAGAGATGTTGGCGTTGAGAAATGAGTTAGACCCTCACTTTATTTTTAATTCATTGAATACATTATCCTACCTGATAGGTAAAGATGATATTAAGGCAGGATTATTTAATAATAATTTAGCCAAGGTGTATAAATATTTTTTGATAAACAAGGACAAAGAATTAATAACTCTGGATAAGGAAATTGATTTTATTGAAAACTATATTTTCCTTCTTCAGATACGCTATGATAATAAAATGGAGCTCAATATTAATTTAAATGGTGATGAGATAAATAATATTTTGGTGATTCCTTTTTCGGTTCAGTTGTTAATTGAAAATGCAATAAAACATACCCAGTTTAGCAATACCGATCCTTTAAAAATATTTATTTCCATGGATAAATATTATTTAAAAATTGAGAACACATTCAGGAAAAGTAATTTAAAGAATGGCTCTACAAAGATTGGTCTCAAAAATCTGAATGCTCAATATAAGTTGGTATTGAAAAAAGGCATAGTAATATTAAAAATGGAAAAAAAATTTATAGTGAAATTGCCATTATTTAAAAATGTTTTAGTGGTATGATAAACGCAATTATTATAGAGGATGAGATATTTGCGAGAGAGAAATTAATTTCAATATTGCATGAGGTTGCTCCGGAGATAATTATTGTTGCGACTTTTTCATACGTTAGAGAATGTATTGATAACTGGAAAAAGACATTACCAATCGACCTTATTTTTTGCGATGTTCAATTACCTGATGGGTTATCTTT
The DNA here is from genome assembly GCA_050998315.1 of Chitinophagaceae bacterium. Classification (GTDB taxonomy): domain Bacteria; phylum Bacteroidota; class Bacteroidia; order Chitinophagales; family Chitinophagaceae; genus Ginsengibacter. The sequence goes on along the minus strand of JBPCQG010000471.1, from coordinate 7,982 downwards.
TGAAATATTTACTGAAGTGAATATTACAGCGCCTGTAATTTTTACAACGGGCTTTGATAAATTTATATTAAATGCATTTGAAAATAACGGCATTGAATATTTGCTAAAGCCTATTACCAATGATGATGTTAGTAAAGCGATGGTAAAATACAAAAAACTGCAAAAGCATTTTACTATTGGCGAAGAAGCAATTAAAAACATTGCACAAGCAATCAATATTAACAAGAAAACCAGGTTATTGGTAAAAAAAGGTATTGAAACAATTTCAATAAAGCTTGATGATATTGTAATGTTCTATAGTGAAAACAGGTTAGTATATGTGTTTGACAGTTCAGGCAAAAAATATTTAATAGATAAATCCCTTAATGAATTGGAATTGGAATTGAATGATTCAGTATTTTTTAGAGCCAACAGGCAATATATTATCAATTTAAATTTTATAAAAAGTTTTAAGCCTTATGAAAAAGTAAAACTCCAGATTGACTTAACTATTCCGCACTTTGATCACTTTATTATTGTCAGCCAAAATTCAGCGCCGGCTTTTCGTTCATGGATTATGAAATGGTGAAAAGATTTCAATCATCAATATTTGCCATTCAGGGTGAATATTTAATGCATCATACCATAGTTAAAATTTTTGAGGTAAATAATTATTAGTTTTAAATTTCTCATGTGTGGTTTAGGAAAAAATCTCACAACGCTCTCTGTTTCCACAGGGGGCTCTTTTTATTGTTGGAATATAAGTAAAGCATTCGTGCTTTCAGCATCACTTTTTCTTTCAAGGTTTATATTCACTATTTCTCCTCCTTGGGAACAGTTGGCTCACCTGATTTTGAATTTATGTTAGGTAATTTTTTGTTCCGGAGTTATTGATTTGCTGTTCTTATTCCAGTTGGGATAAACAAATTTTTCATAGTGTTTCATAAAATTTGTTCAAGAGTTTTATGTCGCCAATTAATATTAATGATATGGTATTGGTAAAAAATTTACCTGTAGATTTGCCGACTATTTTTTGGAGAGTTGTCCGAGCGGTTGAAGGAGCACGCCTGGAAAGTGTGTATATCTGTAAAGGTATCGAGGGTTCGAATCCCTCACTCTCCGCCGATAAGCAATCAAAGTAGCTGAAGAGTCAATAAAATGCAGGTTTTACGGGCTTTTTTTATTTTTCCCCATCAAATTATATCAAATAATATCAAGGTGCTCGGTTGAGAATTCGGTTGACCTAATATTTACCGAACTTGATCAACCGAATTCATCAAAAATTCGTTGTCTAACAATGTTATATGCCATTTTAAAAAACTGGATTTGGATACAAAAAGTGGCTATTTTTTTAATTTGATAGGTTGAGAAAATGGATTACAAAATAAGCGTACTATTTTACAGCAGAACTTCTTCAAAAAACAATAAAAATTTAGTTCCAATTTATCTGAGAATTACTATTGATGGCCAACGTATTGAACAATCCATCAAACGCTTTGTAGAATTAGATCAATGGTCAAGTAAAGCTGGTAAAATGAGAGGCTCTCATGCTGATGCAAGATCTTTCAATAGTTTTCTCAATGTTATCCGAAATAAAGTTTATGCTGCTGAAAGAGAAATGATCCAGGATGGAAAAACTATCACTTTTCAATCCTTTAAGGAAAAATGGTTTGGTACTGATGTGATATCTTATAAAATTCTTGAAGTCTACCAACAACATAACGAGCAGATTGCACAATTGATTGGTAAAGATTTTTCGGCTGCTACTGTTCAGCGTTATAGAGTATCTCTATCTCATACCCGCAGCTTTATCCAGTGGAAATACAATCTTCCTGATTTTGATATTAGCAGACTTAATTATGAATTCATAAAAGATTACGCTTTTTGGTTAAAAAGTGTAAGAAACTGCAACCATAACAGCACAATGAAATACCTGGCAAATTTTAAAAAAATTGTATTGATCTGTATAAAGAATGGATGGCTGCAAAAGGATCCATTCATGTCTTTTAAATTGAACAAACGTGAAGTTGTACGGACTTTTCTTACAGATGATGAACTCGATATTATCACCGTTAAAGAGTTTGAAAACCCCCGACTCAATCATGTTAGAGATATTTTTATTTTCAGTTGTTTTACTGGGCTAGCATATGCTGATGTGAAAAAGCTTAAACGAAATGAAATTGGTTTAGGGGTTGACGGTGAAAGATGGATATTCACCAAACGCCAAAAAACTGATTCGACTTCCAGGATTCCTTTACTTCCTACATCTTTACGTTTATTAGATAAGTATAAAGATCATCCACAATGTATCAGTGGTAAATTATTACCTGTACTGAGCAATCAGAAGATGAATTTATATTTAAAAGAAATTGCTGATACATGTAGTATTAATAAGAACCTGACGTTTCATATTGCCCGGCATACTTTTGCTACAACTGTTACTTTAAGCAATGGAGTTCCTATAGAAACTGTTTCTAAAATGCTTGGTCATAAAAATTTGCATACTACTCAACATTACGCAAAAATCTTGGATCGAAAAGTAAGTAATGATATGCTTTTGCTGAAACAAAAGCTATTGAATAAAATTCCTGGAGGGATACAAACTATATCAAATGATATTAATTGATTTATATCAATTTGTTTTAAAAAAAATTTCCTATAATTTTATCTGGTAAATAATATTATCTAATGTTTAATTGTGAAAATGAAAAATGTGAGTTATGGAAAAAGCATTCAGAAAACCTGGAGAGGACATCTATCCCCAAAAAATCTTCGCTAATCAGTTGATCACGGTTGATGACCTGTTGCAGTTTAAAAAACAATTATTGGATGAACTGCTAACAACTTTTAAATCTCAAATAAGTATTGTACCAAAAAAATGGATGAAGTCACATGAAGTAAGAAGACTTCTAAAGATATCCCCTGGTACTTTGCAAACACTAAAATCTTCGGGAACTATTCCCTATTCAAAAATTGGTGGTATACACTTTTATGATTATGAGGATATCCAACAGATCCTTCACTCTGGAAAAGTTAATTGTGCCGGTTCAAAGACCGGCTAGTTAGCCCTGATATAGTTTCTCAAATCTGCATTCAATTATTTTTAAAATAAGTCGATTATGAACTGCACGCAAGCAAACAAAATTGATATGGTGGAATACCTCCATTCGCTTGGCTACGAACCCTTAAAAATAAAAGGCCATGACTACTGGTACTTATCACCAGTACGATATGAAACGGAAGCTTCTTTTAAGGTAAATAAGAACAAAAATGTATGGTATGATCACGGCATTGGAAAGGGTGGAAATATGATTGATTTTACAATGGAATATTATCGCTGTAATGTAAGTGAAGCATTGCAGAGACTTTCTCTTTTTCACCCGCAAAATATCGTAAAAAACCTTGTGGAAAGACCGCCGTTACATCTGCAGGAAAATAAGTTGCAAAATGAAATTGTTGCAGGAGAAACGGCTATCAAAATAATAGCAGCAAAGCAACCCATAAGTAACCTCTTTCTTTGCCGCTATCTCAGACAAAGAAGAATAGATAAGAATATTGCAAATAACTATTGCCATGAATTAATCTTTACAATGAATGATAAAGACAAAGAATTTGCAGCTATCGGATTTAAAAATAACGCTGGAGGATACGAGCTAATAAATGAATATTTTAAAGCCAGCAATTCTCCAAAATACGTTACATATTTTAATAATAACACAACGAATAAGATAACAGTATTTGAAGGATTTTTTGACTTCTTAAGCTATCAAACAATACATCACAATCAGGAACAAGAACTGTCAAATTTTCTTGTGCTTAACTCTCTTTCATTCTTTGAAAGAAGCGTGCTTTTAATGGAGAAACATGAAAGCATTCATCTGTATTTAGATAATGATAAGGCGGGAAGAAAATGTTTAGAGCTTGCTCAAAAAAGGTCAATAAAATTTAAAGATGAAAGCGAGCTTTATAAAGCCTATAAAGACCTGAATGAATGGTGTACAAAATTTGGGAAAACTCAGAATCTAAAGAAGTAAAACACCAAAGAGGAAGACATCTGTAAAAAATTAAACTTATTCTTTCTGTGAATAACCGCAATAAATACGGCAGGAAAACTAAAGTGCATCAGCCCTTGGTTAAATGTCCGTTTGTAATACAAACGGTGATATTTAAAACCCTTGCTCGGAACTCGCAGGGTTGAAGAAAAAGACCTTTATAACTTAACGATACGATGACTTGAAAAAAAAATTTTTCAGGAATAACTGGAATTAAATTCATAAGATGTAAATGACAAAGTGATGCAAGAAACAAAACACAACCGGACAAAACTCCTGACATTAAGCTTAACTCCCACAGAGTATGAGCAATTAAAAAGCAGGTTCAAAACAACTAAGTGCCGCAAGCTTAGTGATTATTTAAGAAAAGTATTATTAACAGGAAAAGTAACAGTGTTTACCCGAAACCAATCCCTCGATGACTTCATGGCAGAGATGATTGATCTGAGAAAAGAGCTTAATGCAATTGGAAATAACTTTAATCAGGCAGTTCACAAGTTGCATATTTTAGAAAAAATTCCTGAGTTCAGATCGTGGATTTTAATAAATGATTCAGATAAAAAAATTCTGATGAATAAGGTAGATGAAATCAAAAATCGCATCAATCAATTTGCAGAAAAGTGGTAGCCAGAATTAAGAGAACAAAAAGCCTTTCAAGGTCTATAAATTACAATGAAAAAAAAGTACAGTCAGGAGTAGCTGAATGTATAGATGCAGTTAACTATCCAAAGGATTTGGATGCACTTAATTTCTATGATAAACTTCATAGACTGGAACACCTGGCAGCCCTTAATGAAAGAGTGAAAGCAAACAGTGTACATATCTCCTTAAACTTTCATGAAAGCGATAAACTAAACAAAGAAAAACTTTGCGCAATTACACATGATTATATGGAAGGGATCGGCTTTCAAAAGCAGCCATACCTTGTATACCAACACCGTGATGCCGGCCATCCGCATATTCATATTGTAAGCACCAATATCAGAAGAGATGGAAGTAAAATTGAGATGCACAATATTGGAAGAAATCAATCTGAAAAAACACGCAAAGCGATTGAAGAAAAGTTTGGATTAATTAAAGCAGAAGGAAGAAGCCAGAAACAGGAATATGAATTAAAAGTAAGTGCTCAAAAAGTACGGTATGGTAAAGCACCTACAAAAAGGGCAATCACAAACGTACTGGACACAGTAATTGATCAGTATAAGTATACATCCCTTGCAGAACTTAACGCCGTACTAAAGCTCTACAATGTTATGGCAGATAGAGGAAAGGAAGATTCAAAGATGTATGAAAAAAGAGGACTGGTTTACACTGCACTTGATGATATAGGAAATAAAATTGGAACACCTATTAAAGCAAGTGATTTTTATAGTAAGCCAACGCTAAAATATCTCGAAGAAAAGTTCATTCTGAATGAAAATTTAAGACAACAGCATCAGCAACATTTGAAGACAGCAATAAGATGGGTGCTGGTGAAAAGAGAACAATCATTAAGTGAGTTTAGACAGAGTTTAGGAAAGCAAGGTGTTAATGTAGTGTTGAGGCAAAACAGCCAGGGAAATATATATGGACTTACTTATGTTGATTTTAAAAATAAATGTGTATTTAATGGCAGTGATCTTGGTAAAGAATTTAGTGCTAAAGGTATTATGGAGCAATTGCGTCCGGAACAAATGCAAGATAAAGTAACAATAAGTCAAAAACAGCCAAATGAAATAAAGCAAGACAACAGAATGCAACAGCGTGGTGAAAGCAAAGATCAGGAACACAGTCATGAACATAAGAACAAACAGCAAACTCCTAACATCTTAGAGTTACTTATAAAACCTGAACAAAATGACAATCATTTACCTTATGAATTACTAAAAAAGAAGAGGAAGAAACTATCCCAATCTAAAAGGTTGTAATAGTAACACCGAGTTTTCAACTCACTGCCTCTTTATTCGTATTTTGCCAAAGAACTAATTCCCGGTCACCTATAACTATGAAATTGAAGCAACTGACCGTTAAGCAGTCACTAAATAAAGCCTACAGGCTCATTAAACCCGACAGGGCAGACATTGAAAAATTCAAAGCTAATTTCAAGCTGCTTTTAAGTCACATTAACCCACAGGAGAGCGAAGAGAACCTGAAAGGGCATGTGATGGACTTCTTAAAGAATACTTACTTCAGCCCCAATTACCACATCGCAACCAAAGGCAGAACAGATTTTGTTATTCATACCAGCAAAGATGCTACGCATCCCGCCGGAGTATTGTTTGAGGCTAAGAAACCATCTAATCATGAGATGGTGACCCTTAGCAATCTCAATACAAAGGCAATGCATGAAATAATTTTGTATTACCTGAGAGAGAGAATAGAGCATCACAACAATGATATAAGGCACCTTGTCATTACCAATATTTACGAATGGTTTGTATTTGATGCAGCGGAGTTTGAAAGATTATTTTTCAGGAATAGCAGTTTGATTAAAGAATACAAAGCTTGGGTAGCAAAGCAAAAGGTAAGTACCAACAACGACCTTTTTTATAATGAAATAGCGAAACCATTTCTTGCTTCATTAACAGAAGAAATAGAATTTACCTGGTTTGATATAAGAGAGTTTGAAAAACCATTGCTTGACAGCGACAGGAATAACGACAATAAACTCATTCCACTATTTAAGATCCTTTCACCAACACATCTTTTAAAATTACCATTTGCCAATGACAGTAATACATTAGATAAAGGATTTTACAACGAGCTGCTGTACCTGATTGGACTGGAAGAAGTAAAAGAAGGCAGCAAGAAATTAATCCGCAGAAAGCAAGTTGGTAAACGCAATGATGGTTCGTTATTGGAAAATACCATCGTTCAATTACAAACAGAGAATTGCATTCATAAAGTTACCGACCGGCAATCTTATGGTGACACAACAGAGGACCAGCTTTTTAGTGTTGCCTTGGAATTATGTATAACCTGGGTAAACAGAGTTTTGTTTTTAAAGCTGTTGGAAGCACAATTGCTCAAATACCATAAAGGCAATGCAGCTTACCGTTTTCTCAATTACAACATCGTTCCGCAGTATGATGAATTGTATAAACTCTTCTTCCAGGTATTGGCACGTAAGCAAGAGGAACGCATTGAAAGAGTAAAAGCCAAATACAGACACATTCCATATCTCAACAGTTCTTTGTTTGAAATAACATTATTGGAAGAACAAACCATCCGGATTAATATGTTAGATGATACAGCAGAAATGCCTTTGCTCACATCCACCGTTTTAAAAGACGATAGAAACAAACCAATTGCAACAAAGCTAAACACACTGCAATACATTTTTGAGTTTTTGAATGCTTATGATTTTGCAAGCGAAGGAAGTGAGGAAATACAGGAAGAACGTAAAACCTTGATCAATGCTTCGGTGCTCGGGCTCATCTTTGAAAAGATTAACGGCTATAAAGACGGTTCCATTTTTACACCCGGCTTTATCACCATGTATATGTGCCGCCAATCTATACGGCAGGCTGTAGTAAATAAGTTCAAAGAAAAATACAACTGGAAAGCTGAAACGTTTGAAGACTTACACAATTATATTTCAAACGACCGCACAGCAAAGACCATTAAAGAATACAATGCTCAAATCAATTCACTAACTATTTGTGATCCGGCTGTAGGTTCAGGACACTTTCTTGTTTCCGCATTAAATGAATTAATTGCCATTAAAAGTGAGTTAGGAATATTGGCTGATGCACATGGTAAAAGATTAAGTGAGCATACCGCAACGGTAGAAAATAATGAATTGCTGAGAACAGACAGGGAGCGTAACTTCTTGACTTATCACTTAGCTACAGCCAACGAACATATTACCATACCAAATACAGAAATACAAAGGGTACAGGAAACATTGTTTCATGAAAAGCAAACTATTATAGAAAATTGCCTGTTTGGTGTTGACATCAATCCTAAGTC
>JBPCQG010000449.1:0-5528 GCA_050998315.1 Chitinophagaceae bacterium | reverse complement strand
TGGGATGACCAGACAATAAAGGATTTTCATAATTTAAGATTTACCAGCTCTGATCCGTTTTTATTAGGATTGTATTCAAGACTTGTTTATAATGTAACAATTGGAAATGAATATTTAAGAGAATCATCTGATGAAAAACTGGCCTCGCATGGTATCACAGGTACAGATGCAACAGAGATAAAAAAGACAAGAGCAGAGGTAAGATTTTTACGTGCCTTCAATTACTGGGCATTGATTGATATTTTTGGAAAATCTACTTTTATTACTGAGTCAGATGTAATTGGAACAGCTTTACCAAAGCAAATTACCAGGACCGAGCTTTTTACTTATGTTGAAACCGAATTAAAGGCAATTGATGCAGAGCTGGCTCCTGCCAAAACAATTGAATATGGCCGTGTAGATCAGGCTGCTGCCTGGGCATTGCTGGCCCGCTTGTATCTTAATGCTGGTGTATACACTGGAACAGCACGTTACACAGATGCTATTACTTATGCAAAGAAAGTTATTGGCGCAGGATATGTTTTAAAATCCGGATATCCAAAACTGTTCATGGCAGATAATGATAAACAAAAGGATGAATTTATTTTTGCAATTAACTGCGATGGTAAAAAGACACAGTCATATGGTAATACAACATTTTTAGTTCATGCACCTTCGGGGGATGACCATGATGATTATGGAGTAGCAGGTGGTTGGTATGGATACAGAACCACTAAACAGTTTGTTAGTTTATTTGCGGATCCTACCGGAGCTACAGATCAAAGAGCCATGTTCACTAATCGTTCTGCTCCGGAAATAACTAATGTTGGAGATTATATGCAGGGTATTCATGTAAGAAAATACAGGAACATTCGATCTGACGGGCAGCCTACTTCCGACGCTCAAAATCGGGATTTCGCCGATATTGATTTCCCAGTTTTTCGTCTCGCTGAAATGTACCTGATATATGCAGAAGCTTTTTTACGTGGCGGGTCTGGTGCAGATGCAGTAACAGCCTTAGACTATCTGAATAAAATTCGCTTTAGAGCGTATGGTGATACTAACGCAGGACAGGTAACTGCTGCAAATCTAACTTTACAAACTGTTCTTGATGAAAGAGGTCGTGAATTATACTGGGAAGGTCATCGCAGAACTGACCTGGTACGTTATAATTTGCTTACAACAGGGACTTATTTATGGCAGTGGAAAGGTGGTGTAGCCTCAGGAACAGCGGTAGATGCGAAATATAATCTTTTCCCGATCCCTGCAACTGTGAGAACAGCGAACCCTAACCTTGAACAAAACCCCGGCTATTAATTTTAAAAAAAGTATGTATGAAAAAAATATCCAAATTTATTATTCTATCAGGTTTGATTGCTACTATAATCGTGTCTTGTAAAAAAGATGAAAATAGAATTTATTTTGAAGGCGGAACCCCTCCAGCTTTAAGCTCATCCATAACAGGCAACATTCCACTTTCTTTTGTTAATAAGGATAATGTAGCCTTAAAGTTAATGTGGACCGATCCGGATTATAAATTTACAACAGGTCTGAGCTCGCAGGATGTTTCTTACCTTATAGAAATTGATACCACAGGTGCCAGTTTTACAAACCCTAAACGGCAAACGGTAAGTGTTAGCAAAGAGATGTCTAAAACATTTACTCAGGGCGAATTAAATGATTTTTTGCTTAATCAATTACAATTAGTTCCCGGCATGTCTCATAATATCGAGATGAGGGTCAAATCCACATTGACGAATAACAATGCAATACTTAACTCCAATGTTTTGAAATTTACAGTTACTCCTTTTCCTATTCCTCCAAAAGTAGCGCCACCAACTACTAACAAATTATATATTGTTGGAAGTGCAACCAATGGTGACTGGAATAATCCTGTACCCGTACCCAGCCAGGAATTTACCAAGATCAGTAATACCCTTTATGAAATAACACTTCCTCTTAAAGGTGGTGGATTTTATTTGTTATTACCACTTAATGGTGACTGGGGTACAAAATATGGAGCTCTCGGTGGTAATGGATCAAACAATCCCAATGGAGACGACTTTAGAATGGGTGGTGGTGATTTAATTGCGCCTGCGGTAACGGGAACCTATAAAATATCAGTAGATTTTCAGCGGGGAAAATATACTGTAACTAAAATATAATTAACATAGCGCTAAAAAAAATATTATGAAAAATATATTTAAACTTTTTTTTGCAGTATGCACACTATTAGCATTTGCAGCCTGCCATAAAGTTGCTGATTTGCCTTTCTATACTGCGGGCACCGCCCCTGTACTTACTGCTAGTGCTGCTACCATAGCAACAGCGCCAGCTGATTCAAATAAAACTGCGTTAACCTTAAGCTGGAGCAATCCAAAACATGCTACTGATTCCAACTCATATAAATACACTGTCGAAATAGATTCTGCAACTAAAAATTTTACAAGAGCATCAACAAAAATTGTAACAGGTGTCTCAGGCACATCTTTCACAGGAAAGGAATTGAATAATATTTTATTGTCCTACGGTTATGCATTTAATGTACCCGTTGATATGGAAGTGCGTTTAATTTCATCTTATGCAAATAATAACGAAAGACTTATTTCCAATACTCTTAAAATTAAAATGACGCCCTATAAAGTGCCGCCTAAAGTAGCCCTTCCTTCTTCAGGCAAGTTATTCCTTGTAGGTGATGCTTCTCAGGGAGGATGGAATAATCCTGTACCGGTTCCTTCGCAGGAGTTTGCAAAACTTGATGAAACTACATGGGGTGGAATATTTCAATTAAATGGAGGAAAGCAATATTTAATATTACCAGTTAATGGCGACTGGAGCAATAAATTTGCAGTAGCTAATAATAGTATTGCAGGCTTAAATGCAGGAGGAGATTTCGGTTTTAATCTCAGTGATAATTTCCCTGCCCCGGCCACATCAGGCTTGTATAAAATCATAGTTGACTTCCAGTCCGGAAAATTTACAGTTACTCCTTACACAGGTGCATTGCCAACTAATTTGTTTATAGTTGGCGATGCTACAGCAGGCGGGTGGAACAATCCCGTTCCGGTTCCTTCACAACAGCTTACACGAATTAACTCTGCTGTATGGGAGATAACAATGCCACTTGTTGGTGGAAAGGAATATTTGCTCTTACCTGTAAATGGCGACTGGAGTAATAAGTTTGCTGTAGCTAATAAATCTGTAGCCGGTCTTTCTGCAGGCGGAAGCTTTGGATATAATCTGAATGATAATTTCCCTGCACCTGCAACTTCAGGCACTTATAAAATTACTGTGAACTTTGTAACAGGTAAGTTTACTGTTCAATAAGATATTTTAAAGATTATATTTTGTAAGCTGCCCTTTAATGGGCAGTTTTACTTTATAAACGTTTCAACCGCAAATCAGATGTGTGATGCATAAATTATTTTTTACTTTCCTCACAGGATTATTTTTTTCTTTCTCTGTTGCACAAATTTCTACTGTACGTAATCACATAAACTTTGATGATAATTGGAAATTTCATTTTGGCAATGCTGCTGATCCGTCTAAAGATTTTAATTATGGCATCACAGCCATTTTTGCAAAATCAGGCAAAACAGATAAGACAGCATTAGATATGAAATTTAATGAGGCTGATTGGCGCTCTTTAAATTTACCACATGATTGGGCAGTTGAATTACCATTTGAAAATTCAACCAGTTTTGATGTAGAGTCGCACGGCTATAAGCCCGTTGGTGGCCTGTATCCTGAGACAAGTATCGGTTGGTACCGCAAACATTTTACTGTCAATAAAAAAGATTCAGGACAGCGTTTCCAAATTCAGTTTGATGGAATTTTTCGTGATGCCAATATATGGGTTAATGGATTTTATCTTGGTAATAATAAAAGCGGATATATAGGTGTCTCGTATGACATTACTGATTACCTGAATTACGATAAAGATAATGTTGTAGTTGTAAGAGTTGATGTAACACAATACGAGGGATGGTTTTATGAAGGTGCAGGAATTTATCGCCATGTATGGTTGAATCAATATAATAATACTCACATTGCAAATGATGGTGTGTTCGTTTATTCAAAGGTTCAAAAAAATACTGCCGAGATAAATATTGAAACAACCATAGAAAATCAAAATTTACTTTCTTCATCATGTACTGTATCTGCGATTGTTACCGACCGTGATGGAAAAATTATCGGGCAAACAAAAGAGCTAGGACTTAAACTAAATATCAATGAAAGTAAAATCATTAAACAAAAAAATTGCTGTAACCAATCCAAAACTATGGTCTCTTGAAGATCCATATTTATACCGGGTAACTTCTATAGTAAGATCAGCAGGAAAAATTATTGATAGTGAGAATAAAAAATTCGGCATTCGTAGGATTGAAATAAAAGCTAACGGTGTTTTTTTAAATGGAAAGTATATAAAAATAAGGGGAACGAATAATCACCAGGATCATGCAGGCGTTGGCAGTGCACTACCCGATTATTTACAATATTACAGAATTGGACTTTTGAAAGAAATGGGTGCAAATGCTTACCGTGCCAGTCACAATGCGCCAACACCGGAATTGCTGGATGCATGTGACAGCCTTGGTATGCTTGTGATAGATGAACAGCGTTTGCTTAACAGCAGTCCTGAATATATGATTCAGTTTGAGCGCTTAATTAAACGTGACCGCAATCATCCTTCCGTATTTATGTGGTCGATAGGAAATGAAGAAGGATGGATACAAACTACCAGTACAGGAAGGCGCATTGCGCAAACATTATTGGCAAAACAAAAACAGTTAGATCCTACAAGAATAAGTACCTATGCTGCTGATGTACCTAATGTTTTTCATGGCGTTAATAAAGTTATTCCTGTACGTGGATTTAATTACAGAGATTCTGCAGTTGCGGATTATCATAGAGATCATCCAAATCAACCCATTATTGGAACTGAAATGGGAAGCACTGTAACTACAAGAGGCATTTATAGAGTAGATTCTGTAAAAGCCTATTTACCTGACCAGGATATTACTTCCCCATGGTGGGCGAGTACTGCGGAAGAATGGTGGACGCCTGCCGCTGTTAACGATTATTGGTTAGGAGGTTTTATTTGGACTGGTTTTGATTACCGTGGTGAGCCTACACCTTTTAAATGGCCCAACATCAATTCACATTTTGGAGTGATGGATATGTGCGGCTTTCCTAAAAATATTTATTATTATTATCAATCATGGTGGAGTGATAAAGATGTACTGCATATTTCTCCGCACTGGAATTGGCCAGGGAAAGAAGGCAAACCCATAGATGTATGGATAAACAGTAATGCAGATGATGTTGAGTTGTTTTTAAATGGCAAAAGTCTTGGTAAAAAAGATATGGCACGTAACAGTCACTTGCAATGGAATGTAAATTAGAGCCTGGCACGTTAGAAGCAATCCCACCTATTACGGTTCCCAAATTAATTACCCCGGCTAACGTACTTATATTAGCAGCACTCTAAGCAAGGCCGATTTAAGCATTGGTGCATCATAGCCCGTGTGCAATCCTGGTTGAAATGT
>JBPCQG010000415.1:0-8548 GCA_050998315.1 Chitinophagaceae bacterium | reverse complement strand
GCGGATATCATGCAGCAAGAAGAGCACTAAAGGATGTATTTAATATTAAGATCTAAAAGCCTCACCCCACAATCACTTTAATGTTATCACAGTTTTTCTTCCCCTCTCCCATACGGAGAGGGGCGGTAAATTCTGCAAATTATAAAAAGTAAGGTAGGGTGAGGTTTACACATTAAGTATGGTTTGTCATGGCAAATTTATTTTTCAAATCTAAAGTTCCCACACTCATCATGGAACTAAAGTTATTCACTACAGTAGCACAAAAGCTTAATCAGGGAACCATCCGAAAAAGGGATGTAATCTTTTTCGGGGCTCTTTTTTTGGTTACTTTTTTGGAGAAGCAAAAAAGTGACAAGAACATTTTTGAAAAGAAGACTGGCAGCTAATACTTGATTTTTTTAACCTCGAATATTATTAACCTGAAGCTATCGATGAGAGAACCTTTGCGGAAGGTAAAGCAAAAGCTTAATGCTATTGCTGAACTTAATCAAAACTTAATGAGTTCTTCAATACACATTTGCCTGACATATGCCAATCATCCACTGGAATTAAGAGATGTGAATAGGGTACATCGCAAATTAGATTACATACACTATAACCTGTTGATGCAGGCTTATAGAAAAGCCTAAGGATTATTTGTATACTAGTGCAAAAGGGTTTATTGGAAATTAATTTGTTAGAACGTCTTAATATTTAGAAGCAATAGGAATATAGGGTATTAGCAAGCACAAGTATCTTAGCAAGCACAAGTACGCATACACCCAAAGCATGACTGGATACTTGCGCCAGTAGGGGAGAATTAGCTTTAAGATATTATGTAGGAGTACAAACTAAGAACATTACGAAATAAAAGGTATTGATTTAGATTTTTTCGATGATTTGTAAGTTAGGTAAGTCAGCTCAGTACCATATCTTTCCACTCCAAAACTTATATTTGGGTAATCAGTTAAATGCCATACAACGAAGAAGAAACCAAGCTTTATCTAATCACTCCTAAACTTAAGGAATGGGTTGACCGAAGATGGGTAAATATGGAATATTATTTTACTGATGGCAAGGTTATCATAGAAGGCGACACTTATAAAAGAGGAGAAAGAAAAAAGGCAGACTATCTGCTTAATCATAATGGTACACCCATTGCAATTATTGAGGCAAAAGATGAATCGCATCATTCAGGAGCAGGCATGCAACAAGCAAAAGGATATGCTCAAATTTTGGATATACGATTTGCATATTCATCCAACGGTCACGGAATAGAAGAATTTGATTTTTTTACTAATACACAAACAAGTGTTGACCGTTTTCCAACTCCAGATGAGCTTTGGTCAAGGTATAAGAAAAAAGAAATTACTTCATTAAAACAAGCTCTTCCTGATTTAGCAGACAAGTCACAAGTTGCAATGCAAAAATCTTTTGAGACCTATGAAAATCTACTTAACCAATCCTATTACATTACGCCAAACAAAACTCCAAGATATTATCAGGAAATTGCTATTAATCGTTCATTGGAGGCTTTTGTAAATGGCAGGAAAAAAATGCTTTTGAACCTTGCAACTGGCACAGGTAAAACATTTATAGCCTTTCAAATTGCATGGAAGCTTAAACAGGCTGGTTTAGTAAAACGGGTTTTATTTCTTGCTGATAGAAATATTCTTGCAGAACAAGCCTACAATGCTTTTGAAGCTTTTGGAAATGCCAGAGATTATATTAATGAAGGAGAAGTTTCAACGGCAAGGGAAATCTATTTCAGCATTTACCAGGCCTTATATGCATTAAAAGATGGCAAAAGAATTTACGCTCACTACCCTAAAGATTTCTTTGACTTAATTATTATAGATGAAGCTCACCGTTCAGGATTTGGA
The DNA here is from genome assembly GCA_050998315.1 of Chitinophagaceae bacterium. Taxonomy (GTDB): domain Bacteria; phylum Bacteroidota; class Bacteroidia; order Chitinophagales; family Chitinophagaceae; genus Ginsengibacter. The sequence goes on along the minus strand of JBPCQG010000415.1, from coordinate 6,686 downwards.
ACATGGATGGATATACTTAATCATTTTGACACGGCGGTACAATTAGGCATGACGGCTACTCCAAAAGAAACTGAGAATGTAAATACCTATAAATATTTTTCCGGAGAACAAAAAGATGTGAACCCACTCTATGAGTACTCCATGGCACAGGGTATTGAAGACGGTTTTCTGGCCAACTTTATTTTGTATAAATACAGAATGAATACTGATACCAAAAACTTAGTTATTGAACAAGTAATAGATGAAGGCGCTAATGTGGAAGTACCTGAAGGTGCTAATTTAGCCCAGGAATATTCAGCTTTGCAATATGAAAGGGATATTACTTTACCTGACCGTACAAAGGCTATGTGTGATAAACTGGCAATGCTAATAAAGCAAACCGGTGAGATGCAAAAGACAATTATTTTTTGTGTAAGCATGGACCATGCAGCAGACGTAATGAAACAAATGCAAAACCATTTTGCATATCTCGGCTTTTCTGATTATGCAGTGCGGATTGTATCAGAAGAAACTTCTGCTATAACATTATTGCGAACTTTCCAGGATGAAACAACTGAACGGCCTGTTATAGCAACTACCGTTGATCTGCTAAGTACAGGATTTGATGCGCCATCATTACGGAATGTAGTTTTCATGAAATATGTTAGTTCGCCTATTGTTTTTAAGCAAATTTTGGGAAGAGGCACCAGGATTTCAGAAGACACCAATAAATATGCTTTTCGAATAATTGATTTTACCAATGCCACCCGTTTAATGGATAGCTGGGTAAAACCGCCGTCCGGTAGTGCAGGCGGAAATCTATCGGGTGTTAATCTCGTTTGTGGAATTGTGACGGACAAGGATACCCGCAAACCAATTATTGGTGCAAGAATCTTATTACAGGTTTCTGCAAACCAACAAAAGACAACGCTTTCGAACGAAGAAGGATTTTTTGTAATTCATGGTTTGCCCGAAGGAATATTCACGGTGTCGGCAAGTGCTAATAAATATAGAGGCAGGCAGAGCCAGTGTTATTCTAATGTTGATTGCGTTATACCTATAAGTTTTGACCTGTCCAGACAAGGCGCTTCATCAGGGCCAATTAAAGTAACAGGCCTAAATGTAATATTCGAAGATGAAACAATTTTTGAAGTAGACATTACCGGGGAACGGCTTACGCTCAAACAATATGTAGATTACACGAAAGAAAAAGTGAAAGAGAAATTTGAAACTGCAGAAGATTTACGGGAAGATTGGGCCGACAGGAATACAAGAAAAAAAGTACTGGAGGATTTGGAAAGAGAAGGTATCAATACAACTATTCTTGCGAAAGCTTTAAAAGAACCAGAGGCCGATGATTATGACTTGCTCGCTAATATTGCTTTCGAAAAAGAAATACAAACAAGACAGGAAAGAGCAGAAGCATTTAAAAACCTTAATCAGTCCTTTGTCAATTCATTTTCTGAAGAGCAAAAAGATATTCTGCAGCAACTACTTTATTACTATCAATTAAACGGAGCTGAAGAATTCGTAAACCCTAAAGTATTTGAATTGATTTTCCCCACAGGCGGCGCAGTAAAAGCAAGTGAAAAATTTGGCAACACGCAAAAGTTAATTTCCGCTTTAAGTGAATTACAAAAACGAGTTTATAAACAATAAAACAAATCCTTTTATCCTCTCCTTTGGAGAGGGTAGGGTGAGGTAGCATAGAATGGCATCAAATCCTATCATAAATAATCTTTGGGCAGCCTGTAACAAAATGAGACAGGATCCCGGAACAACCGGAGCTTTACAATATATTCAGCAATTCAGTTGGCTTTTGTTTCTTAAAGTGTATGAAGAAACCGAAAAGAAACGACAGACAGAAAGTGAACTGTCAGCGAAAAAATTTGTGCCGAATATTTCAGCCGATTACACCTGGAGCAAATGGACTTCCGACAAAAATCTTACAGGAAAAGATTTAATCAAATTTGTTAATGAAGATTTGTTTCCATACCTGAAAGGATTAGATGGAAACAAAACGCAAAAAACCATTGCAAAGATTCTTGAAAACTCCGCAAACCTGATGCAGGACGGTTATTTACTAAAAGAAGCGATTGAAAAAATCCGTGATACCAATTTTTTCAGCGATGATGAATCGTTTGCCATAAGCGAAATTTATGAAGGGCTTTTCAGTAAAATGAAATCAAGCGAATTAAAACCGCTTGCAGAGTTTTACACTCCCCGGCCTATTGGAAAGTTTATGACCGAAATGGTAAACCCTGAAATTGGCGAAACTATTTATGACCCTGCCAACGGACCATCCGGATTCTTAGTTGAATCATTTTATATGTTAAAGAAAAAAGCAAAGTCAAGTAAAGACATAGAAACCCTGCACGAGAAATCACTTTACGGAAAAGAAGTGAAACCGCTTCCATTTGTGCTGGGTATGATGAATTTAATTTTGAACGGAGTTGAATCACCCAATATCATTAAAACGAATACACTTGGCATTAACCTGTTTCAGCTTACCGAGAGAGACCGCCACAATATTGTTCTTACTAATCCACCCTTCAGCGGGCAGTTAAAAGGTGTTAGCAGTAATTTTCCTTATCCGGCATCGGCTACTGAAATTCTTTTTCTGCAGCATAGCATGCGAAGTATGAAGCACAGAGGCAAGTGTGCAATTATATTTCCTGAAGGTGTTTTGTTTACGACCAATGAACAGGCTTATGTAAATACCAAGAAAGAATTGGTTGAAAATTTTAACCTGCACACCATTGTGAAATTGCCCGCAGGTTCATTTGCACCATACACCACCATCCCTACTAATATTTTATTTTTTGACAAGTTAGGCAAAACAGAAAGTATTTGGTTTTACGAAGTGCAAATACCAAATGGAAAAAAGAATTTTACGAAAACAAATCCCATCCGCTATGAAAATTTCGCAGAATGCATTTCACTTTGGAAAGAAAGACCTGAAACAGAGTTCAGTTGGACAATACCCGCTGAAAAAGTGATTGAGGGAAATTATAACCTGGATTTTAAAAATCCGCACCGAAGTGAAGAATTGGAACATCTTCCACCAATAGAATTGATTGAAGATGTTTTGAAAAAGGAAAATAAAATTATGAGTTTAATGAAGGAAATAAAAGAATCAATTAAATCAAAATCACCGGTTGAATAATGGAAAGTGATTTCGTAAACCATAAACTTTCCGATGTGCTTACTCAATATCGGATAAAAACTTTTATAAACGATAAGGAGAGATATCGTCAAGTCACTATTACAAATGATGGAACAGTTCGTTTAAGAGGAGAAAAAACTGGAAAAAGTATCGGAAGGAAAAGGCAATTTACTGTTGATCTTAAACAGCATCCAAATACAATTATTTTCATTAGACAAACAATTAAAGATGGAGGAATTGGGCTTGCATCTAAAGATATTAATGGATGTGTTGTAACTGAAAACTTTCCAATGTTTGATATAAATAAAAGTAAAGTTCTTCCTGAGTTTCTGTTTTTTTATTTCAGATGTGCTCTTTTCAAACAAGAACTAAATAAAATAACTGCAAGAGGAACAGCACAAAAAGCCATTCATGAAGATCTTTTTATAAACCTCTCAATTCCACTTCCGATCCTTTCAATTCAGCAATCAATTGTAAATAAATTAACAGCATTAAAAAGCAAATTAGAATTAATTCAAAAATTAAAATTAGAGCAACAAAGAGATTTTATTGCCTTGCAAAACTGCATTTTTAATGAGCTTTTAGAACAAAAAAATAAAATTCCGATAGGTGAAATATTGATTGAAGGAGGTAAAGTATGTAAAATAAAGAATACAGAATTTTACAAACAAGTAACGGTTAGTATGGAACACAAGGGAGTTTCATTACGCAAACTCATTAAAGGCAATGAAATTGGCTCTCTTCAAACAAAAGCAAAAGCAGGAAACTTTATAATTTCAAAGATTGATGCTAGGATGGCGCCATGGGCTTTATTCCGCCAGACTTAGATGAAGCGGTAGTAACAAATGATTTTCCATTATTTGATTTTGCTGAAAATGTAAATCCTAAATATTTCGGATATTTTACGAATACAAATTATTTTGATAGAGCTTGTAAAAAAGCAAGTGAAGGCAGTACTAACCGTGTCCGTTTAAAAATGGATAAGTTTTATAATATTGAAATGCCATTACCAGATAAAGAAAGACAAGTTGAGGTTGTCACCATGCTTGACAAGGTTCATCAAATCAAAAAACAACAACAGCTATCCAACACAGAGTTAAAAACCATTTTCCCTTCTGTAGTAGATAAAGCATTTAAAGGTGAATGGTAAACATCAAACTCATATCCAATATTGATTTAAATTTTGGCGCACCCATTAATGAATTGTTTAGAGTATGGGCAGAAATTATTCAAAATAAATATCAGCCAATCACACTTGATTTTAGCGGTTGCCGTTTTTCTAATCCATTTTTTCTGCAAGGTATTTATCTATTGTACCGCCATTGCAAAGATGAAGGGATGAATATTGAAATGAACTTAAATTGCAATAATGAGTACTTTGCTAACTATCTCAATCTTACTTATTTCCGTGGAGGCTTTCAACCAGATAAAGAGCTCCAGGATATAGGAACCATTTTTGACAGCTACCGATATAAAACCTATTTGCCATTAACTAATTTCCCGGCGGGTGCCAATGATGGAGATACAGCTATACGGGATAGACTACTGGAATTTATGAGCCAGCGTGTAAGAGAGCGGTTACAATTAGATACACAATTATACACAGCAATAACTTACCTGATAGATGAAGCAGTCAACAATATAAAAGATCACGCCAGAACTGAAAGAGGTTATTTGTTCACTCAATTTTATCCAAAGAAAGGGTTTCTTGATTTATGTATTGCTGATACAGGAATCTCGTTGCTGGGTTCATATCAGTATACCGGGAGAACTGATATTGCCAACCATGAACAAGCGATACAAGCAGCCCTTAGCGGAGATTCTACAAAGAACAATCTACACCGTGGATTTGGTATCCGTACTTCCAGAAATATGTTGGTAAATGGATTAGGTGGCCGGTACTTCCTGCTTTCAGGAAACTCCTTCCTATTCAGCCGGCCAGGCACTCCTGAAGAAATTAAAATATTGCCACAGGCACCAGGAATCTCATGGCCCGGAACATACATTGCAATGAGAATTCCTGTACAAAAGAATGCTAATTTTAATTATTCTGATTATATTGAGTGACGAATCAGAATAATTTTAGCCACATCGTTATTATATTTACGTTCCATGATAAGTCCTGTTTCTATATCGGTCTCCAATTTTTTTAAAGCGTCCGCCCTTCACACCCGTGAGCAGGCTCAACAACTTATTAGTGCTATTATTGATACAATGAAAAGTCCAGCCCCTGTATGGGTTGATTTTTCTGATATTGAATTTCTTTCCCGCTCTTTTGCTGATGAACTTGTTCATTTAAAAATGAATTCAAACAAAAAAGATCTTATTAATTTCTGCTGTACATCTCCCGATATAAAGAATATGCTTGAGATTGTTGAACACACTCAAACAAATAAGCGGTTTGAAAAGAAATTACCAGTTCATCAGTTTGACAGTCTGGAAAGTGTAAGGAAATTTTTTTCAAGAATCTAAATATCTAATATCTAATATTAGAATTATAGCTTGTCCATATTAACTCATTCTTTGAAGTGTTACCGAGCTTTACCTTGATTGCAACATTCTTGTATCTGTCTTATTTCCCGCTCTTCTTAATACTTTTATCCACTCACTCCTGTTGTATTTACTTTTCAAAGATGATCTTCAGTTCAGCAGGGGTCAGCATTATAGTTTCTGTTGTTTTGCTTTGCTAATATCCTTTAATTCCTGCTCGATCTGTTTAATAGTTGGCAGGCTTCCTTTTAAACCGGCAGGGATTTTTTCGGTTAATTTATATTCACTAACGCCAATGGGTTTATTAATTCATCTTAGCGCATATTCTGCAACTACTTTATTTCTCTCCTTGCAAATAAGAATACCAATGCTCGGCTCATCAGCTTAATGCCTGAGCATATCGTCTACTGCATTAAGATAGAAATTTAATTTACTTGCATATTCGGGAATAAATTTGCCTGTCTTTAATTCCAGCACCACATAGCAGCGCAGCTTCAGGTGATAGAACAGCAGATCAATATAAAAATCTTCGCCGCCCACTTCAAGATGGTATTGCCTGCCCACATAACTGAAGCCTGCACCAAGTTCCAGTAAAAATTTAGTGATCTGTGTTACCAATGCATCTTCCAGATCTTTTTCCAGGTATTCTTCCCAGGCTAAGGAAATCAAATTTGTAAGGGTCTTTTAAAAGTTCTCTTGCAAGGTCGCTTTGCGGAGCAGGTAATGTTGCCTCAAAGTTGGTGATTGCGGCGCCTTTTCTTTTATATAAACCGCTTTCAATTTGATGCACCAGTACATTGCGGCTCCAGCCGTGTTCTGCTGTTTGGCGGATATAAAAAAGTCTTTCCTGTTTGTCTTTTACTTTATCCAACAAAGTGATATGATGGTACCATGGGATTTGTGCAAGCGGCGCTTGCATAATTTCATTTTCTAATGTTGCAAGCGGTACTTGCAAAATTGAATTGCTTTTAGAGTTTGCAAGCGGTACTTGCAAAATTGGCTGAGCGGTATTAGCGTTTTTTGATTTTATTTTTTTTGTTGATTTTGCAAC
>JBPCQG010000365.1:0-3803 GCA_050998315.1 Chitinophagaceae bacterium | reverse complement strand
GAAAGCTTTTATAGTAATTACACCGTAAAATCAAATCAAGATAACCAGGCTGAGATAAGCACTATCAATACTTTTTTAGAAGGTAAAAAACCTGATTGAAAAACCATTGTTGTGTGTGGTATTTTCATTGTTGTCTGCCCTGTTTGGGTGGGTGCCCCGGGTCTCTAAAAGTAGCCGGGGCTTTTTATGTAAGGTTGCCACGTCTTTGCGAGGAGGAGGTACAACGGGAAGCAATCTTATATGGGGCTTTCAACTTAAAAACTCTTCTCTACTTCAGTCCCCGCTATCCATTACAAATCCGGCGCAGAGCTAAGCACAAAACCTTCATCGTGTTTTCCATTTCAATCGGGCAGCCATTCAGCAAACAATAAAGATGCAACGTCTTTGCGAGGAGGAGGCACGACGACGAAGCAATCTCATATAGAACTATCAACCTAAATCCATTTCACCAATTGTGAAGCCCGATGAAGCAAGAAGCAATCGAATGAGAAAACAAATAAATGGGCGGCAGCAGAAAAGATAAAGAAAGCGCTGATAAAAATATCAATCCAACCTGAGAGAGATTTGCGGGAGATATTCAGGATTTATAGGTTAGTATAAGATTGCTTCGTCGTTCCTCCTCGCAAAGACGTTCATATTTTTTCAAACATCTAATAGGTTTTTAAACTTTAATTTTATCCATGCAAAGATCAATTCTTCTTATTTCAAGCTCTTATGTTAGTGGAAGCGGTTACCTCGATCCTTTTGAAGAAACAATAAAAAACTTTTTAAAGGATATTCCTGAAATTGTTTTTGTACCGTATGCTGCAGATAAATCGAACTGGGATTCGTATACAGAAAAAGTAAGACAAAGATTTAAGCAGTTTGGTATTGATGTGAAAGGAATTCATGAAGTTGAAAACCAAATAAATAATTTTAAGGCAATTTTTACTGGCGGCGGAAATACATTCAGGTTACTATATCAATTGCAACAGCTTGACCTCATATCAAAAATAAATAATGCCGTGCTTAACAAGGGCATTCGGTATATAGGTTCCAGCGCAGGAAGCAATGTCGCCTGCAAAACAATTTGTACCACCAATGATATGCCTATCGTTTATCCGTTAAAAGGTTTTGATGCTATTAATTTAATTCAGCTTCAAATTAATCCTCATTATATTGACCCGGATAAAAATTCAACGCACATGGGTGAAACAAGAGATGACCGAATCAGAGAATTTCACGAAGCAAACAATACTCCTGTTATTGGTTTAAGAGAGGGCGCATTTTTACGTATAGATGATGAATACTATCAATCTCAAAAAATGTTTTTAGGTGGAACAAATGGAGCAAAGTTTTTCTTTTCGGGCGAAGAACCTGTTGATATTCCCAATGCAAGACAAATTATTATCACTCAGGATAGTATTATTTAAGCAGGAGATACCAATGCAGAGGTATTCATTTTCGCAGAGCGGCATTAATCACTTTCGCTAATTCCACTGCATTTTTCCCATCGCCATGAATACAAATCGTTTCAGCAACGATAGGTATATGGTTTCCTGAAACTGTTTTTACTTTTCCGTGTTTCACCATCATCAAAACCTGTTGTACAACTTCATCAATATCTTCTATCAATGCATTTGGTTGGGTTCGTGGCGTAAGGCTTCTATCATCCCTGTAAGTTCGGTCAGCAAAGACTTCGCTTGCAGTTTTTAACCCGATGGCTGTTGCCTCACTTATTAAAAAGCTATTGCTTAATCCAAATAAAACCAAATCCTCATCACAGTCTTTTACTGCCTTCGCAATCGTGTGAGCTAATACTTTATCTCTTGCAGCCATATTATATAAAGCTCCATGAGGCTTTACATGATGTAATTCTATATTGTTATCTGCGCCAATTTTTTGCAGGATATTAATTTGTTTAGATACTAACTCGTATACCTCTTGCGCTAATTTTTTAATTTCTGTTCTTCCAAAATTTTCTCTGTCCAAAAAAGATGGATGTGCCCCAATATTCACTTTATATTTTTGTGCCAATAAAACCGTTTTATTCATAGTGCTTTCATCACCTGCATGATAGCCACAGGCAATGTTGGCGGAAGTGATGTGTGGCATTATTAATTCATCATTGCCTATGTCTTCACCCATATCACAATTTAAATCACAATGAAGCATTCAATAATTTTTCTATTTTAAATTTAGAGGCGGTTTGCATTTGTTGTAGATCTCTTTGTTTTTCAATTAACTCCTGTTCTGCAACAGCATGCTCAGCTGTGCAAAATGCTATCTCATCTCCGGGATTATGTTGTGCAACCAATGGCAGATCAGCGTTGATAACATGTCCTATTCTTGGATAACCGCCAGTGGTTTGATGATCAGCCATCAAAACTATTAGTTGTCCATTGGGTAATAACTGTATGGTTCCAAATGTTACACCCGAAGATATCATTTGCACCTCCTCTTTTACTTTCAATGCATTTCCTTTTAATCGATATCCCATCCTGTTTGAATTATTTAAAATTATGTAACCGCTTTCTGCAAACATCTTTATTGCATTGTCAGTTAACCAATCCCATTCATTTCCTTTTATAAATCTTACCTCCTTTTTTAATTTCGGGGGTTCAATTGCTTTCCAAGGCAGCAAAGCAAAATGTTTTTCTTTTGCTAAAAATTTGTATTCAAAATTATTTTTAAAATTAATTATATCTCCTTTTTTCAAAGCTCTTCCTTTAAAACCTCCAGCACCTGTAATAAGGTTAGTGCTATAACTGTTTAGCCATTTATCAAGATCAAGTTTATGCAGAACAGATAAATAGCAGCGGGCTCCTGATATCACTTTTTCAAATTGTAATGCACTGTCTTTATTTACAGCTATTGGCTGCTTAATTGGGATTTTTATATGGTTGATGATTGGTGAAAAATCTGCCCCGGTGATACAAATGATGGTTTCTTTTTCAAATAAAATTGCAGGTGCCGGGAAGTGCATTTCAATAACAGGCGAATTAAGATCTTTACCCAATAACGCATTGCTTAATTGTGAAGAAAAGTTATCCATAGCTCCTCCGGGGTTGATACCGAGGTGCTGATATCCATATCTGCCCTGGTCCTGGATCGTATCTAGTAAGCCTGATTTAATAATTTGCAAACTCATTCTCTGTTATTGAATAAAATTCTACTTCATCACCAGGGTGTAACAAAACAGGATCATCTTTTTCTTTGATAAAAAGCTTTACGGGAGTTTTGCCAATTATCTGCCACCCGCCTGGAGAGTTGAGTGGATAAATACCGGTTTGCGTCCCTGCTATTCCAACTGAACCAGCTTCTACAATTGTGCGTGGCTGCACTTTCCGTGGAATTGCAATTTGTTCATCTACTTCACCCATATAAGCAAAGCCCGGTAAAAAACCTATCATATAAACCCTGTATTTTTTTACTTTATGTAAGCGGATAATTTCATCAACGGGTAAATTTTTTTCTTTTGAGATATAGTTTATATCCAAACCATATTTTTCAGTATAGCAAACAGGTATTTTTATTCTTCGGAATGGGAGCGATAAAATTTCTATATAATCTGTTATTATTTTTCTTATTTGATCACTAAAAATCTCAAAAAAAGTTTTAATACTTACAGTTTTTTGTTTAGTGATAACAATGTTGTAATAAATAGTTAATGAGTTATATGCAGGAATAACATCCCTGATGAAGGGTATGGAAAGCCCCTTAAGTTTATAGAACAACGCCAATACTTTTTTATTGATATTTTCATCAATTACATTACCGAAGTTTATTATTAATGAAGAATCGCCTAATGGAGAAATCGTAAA
>JBPCQG010000039.1:0-10330 GCA_050998315.1 Chitinophagaceae bacterium | reverse complement strand
CGGATGTTTGGATAAAATGTTCCTTTATCCTCTATAGGCATAATATTTCCTGGATTAAATGACACATTCATTTTCTCAAACTGAATTTCAAAATGAGGTTGTTCAATAAATTTATTTTTGTATTCAGCAATTAATTGTTTTGTTTTTGTTTCTCTTGCGGTTTCTTCTTTAAAGATTTTTTGCCCATCGTATTGACTTGAAATTATTTCAACTGTTTTTTTTAAATCATACGGCAGAGATAAATTAAATGCGTTGATGAAATAGTTTGTCAAATTGGTTTTAATAGTTATTTGCTTGTTCCAATCTTTATTACTGTTGTGAAGCAAATATCCATAAACAGGTATTGTCTGATAAGGAAATGAACGAACAAAAGTGGGATTAGAGAGAAAGTTATCGATACTTTTTTCAAAATGTGCAATCGCTGGTTCTTTGTTTCTGCCACTGATGATTTCTCCTGTGTATTCTGCAATTCCTTCATTTAATTCCAACAAATTTTCAGTCGTGTCTGCCTTAGGATAAATAGAATAACGATATTTTCTAAACGTTAAAGCATTTGTGAGATGCGTATTTATTTCTTTGATTGTTGATGAGCGAACTGCTTTTTTCAATGCATTTAATTCTAAACGTAAATACATCCTGCCGTCTTTTTGGTCAAGGTGATTATTTTCTGTATTAAAAAGCGAGAAGCCTGATGAAGGTTGTGCTTTATGAAATAACTCGTGGGCAAGTAAATTAATTCTGTCTTGTTTGTTCGTCGGAAGCGGAAGCATAATCATAGCCCAATCTTTTCCATTCCAATGAAGAGATGTATTGGCAATATTTACATTATTTGGTAATACCCCTGAATATATTTTATTGTCGGTTTTTAATATGTCAGCAGAATCAGGGGCATTAGAATATAATTGCCTTGAGACAGGATTCACAAAAAGCAGTGCTCCATATAAGTCCTTGCCCCAAAGTTGTTGATTCTTTTTTGTTGCAACTTTTATTTCTTTGAAATAATTCGCAATGCTGTCTTGTAGTGTCAACTTTTTTTGTCCAAATGTTATTTGTGAGAACAAAACTATGGAAAGAAGAAATATAGCTTTTTTCATTTTTATATTGCTTAAAAGGATATTACGAGCCAAGCCTCATTGCGCCTGTAAAAAATAAACCAATGTTAGTTGTAAGTTTTAATTGGTTTGCCTATACTATCATAAAGTGTAAAGCCTTTAGGTAAACCATCACTCCCAATTCCGAAATGCAGTTCATATTTTCCATTGCGGAAGAAATCAATGATTGGCTGATCATTTTCATCAATATAAAGCGCCATGCCTTCAGTTCCTTTTTCTGAATCTAAGCCTAATACCATCCTGTTTTTGCCATTCTTTAATTTTACAATTCCATAGCCTGATCTCTCATACCCTTTTTCATCATTTACAATAATTCCTGTTTGTGCTCCAATTCTCTTTCCAATATTGGGATCTGGGGTAGGAGATCCTATTGCAACCCGGTCAAATCCTTTCTCATCAAGTATTATTATTCCGTTGGTGTTATGTGAATAATTGGAGTAATATTTTCTAAAAGTTGCCCAGTTATTACCATACATTTCTGCAGCTCTGGAGGTATCAGTTCTTATGCGGTTTTTTGCTAAAGGAATTGGCGCTCCAATTAAGATTCTTTCTTTCCCATTTCCATCTTCTATAATTATTCCTTTGGTTCTGATAATATCTTTATTTTTTTCGGAATCCTTGTATGAAAAAGAGATAAAAGAAATAATAAAAATAATCAACAGTATGTTTAGACGTTTTAATAATATCACCGTTGACTTTACCTTTTCTAAAGACTTAATTTCATTAATTGAGGTTGTCATAATAATAAGTTTTAATCAAACATACGAAATGATTCGTAATAAAGATAATTTAAGTGGTTCCTTTTATTTTGTAACCCATTCTCTTATTTTTTTGTCAACTGTCCAACTTGCAGGGGGATCATAATTGCTTAATACAATAACTGTATAGCCTAGCTCCGGATATATATCCATAATAGTGCTGATACCATTGGCACCTCCATCATGAAATATAATCACTTTGCCATTAACGATTTGATTGGCAAAACCATACGCATACTTCTTTTGTTGTTCAGGCTGCCCATAAGAAACTTTTCCAGAAATTACTTTTTCTGTAAAGTCTTTCCCCAGAAGTTTGTAGCCTGCTAATGCGTTTGAGAAATGGAACATATCTGTTATGGAAGCAAAGGCACCGCCTGCCGGTGAACCTTTTACAGGTGCAATAAAAACTGGTTTTGACCAATTGATAGTATCTTTTATATAAGTATTGTCTTTCGTATAAGGAGTAGCTATTCCTTTATTGGGAATATCAGTTTCATAAAAATCTGCATTAGCCATTTCAGCTTTATTAAAAATATTTTGCTTTATATAGTCGAAATAATTCATGCCGCTAACCTTTTCAATTATTAATCCAAGTAATAAGAATCCTGTATTACTGTATGCCCATTTACTTCCCGGAGTAAATTGCGGCTTGTCATTTTTTATTAGTTTCACATAATCATCAAGTGTACGGTATGCAGCATGATTAGATCTATGAAACTCATCTGTCCAATAAGAGCCTAACCCGGATGTATGTGTAAGTAAATGATGAACAGTAACGCCGCTGGTAAGGTTGGAAGGAAGGTATGGAAGATACTTATTAATTTGATCATTAAAGGATAGTTTGCCTTTTTCAGACAATTGTGCAATTGCAATGCCGGTAAACATCTTTGTCATAGAGGCAAGGTTAAAAGCAGTATTAGCATCATTAATTACATTATGCTCTTTTGACGCTAACCCAAATGAACCCTGGTAAAGAATAGTTTTATCTTTAGCAATCAAAACTGCACCGGAAAATTTATCATTAGTTGCAAGCTCTTTTAATAAACTATGAGCTTGGTAAGTAATGGCTGAATCTTTGGCTGACAAATTTTTTCCGAATGTGAATCTTGGTAAACCTGAAGAAATAAAAATCCAATAACTCCGTGGATGAAAATACTTTTGAAATACAATAGTATACAAAGGGCAAGAAATGATTTTCAACGCCCAGTTATTAGACTTTGGTTACATTAGAAAAATTAGGATAGAGATAAACGACCAGGAAGTATTTCTTGAAAAAGATGATGAGGGTAATTACAGAGCAGTTATAAATGATCTTCGGACTGAAGATAAAATAGATAAAACCTTAATAAAAACTACTGTAGAATCATTAGAGGCTTGCCAAAGTAAAATATATTAAATTATAGACTCTTAAATCATAATTGTATTATGGGGGTCTTGCGGTAATAAACTTGCTACCAAACTATGTGAAATTATTTCCTTAACACCTGATTTTGGGTTTCAAATGAGTAAAAGGTGATGGAATTTATTCTAACTTTTTATAAATAGGATACGAATACAAAACAGTTGACTCAGCTTCAAAAGTTCGTTGAGAAATTTAAAGACGAAAAGCCACAATAGACATTACAACTTGAGCCGTGAACAATGGCAGAAAATAATTTCCCTTTAAATGGAGGAATTTGGTAATGGTGTGTTCAAAGAGATGCTGTATTTCATTTCAACCATATTACGCTATATTCGAACGAATTGGAAGCAGGAGTATACTTAATATAACCGAAAGCCTGGAGGTCATTTATACATTTATTGTATGTCTGGCGTGCACTGATCTTGGCGCTCTTCATAACCACATCCCTGCTGATCTCAAATGGGTTTTTATTTTTATGCAGGTAAAGCAATGTCATGTAAATACTGATATGGCTCACTCCTATTCGCGGGTCATTGATTAAACCAATTCCATTCCCAGGTTGCCCCTTCATCATTTGAAAAAGCCTGTCCCCATACCGGATTTTCCAAATCACTTTTATCATATTGAAATTGCACTAGTATGTTCTTGCCATTAAATTTATCCCTGCCAAAAAAAACACCAAGATTGCCTTCGAAAGAACCCTGAAGCGGAGAATCAAGAGTACCGGATATATTATCTGCCCAATACAGGCTCCATAATTTTGTAGATAAGTTGAACAAACGTAATGCGATTGCCTCCATAACACTTTTACTTTCAGGAAGAAAATGTTTTTCTATATTGCCTATGCCCGTAAGGATTGATTCTGTATTTTTTGAACCATATATATCAATCCATTCATCACAATTACATAGTCTTTCTTTTAATTTTTTATGATGAACCAAATGATTCCCAAATAGAAAATTATAATCAATAGGTGAAGACGAAAAAGAGGGTTCAATATAAAGTTCACCTTCTTTAAATGTAACAGACTGTGCTGTCAATGGACTTTCAAAACTCATTAAAAATGATTTTATACTTATTGATTCATCGTTTTTTTAGTTGGGTATAAAATCAAAGTATTTTTGATTGTAATAGCATCCTGAAGATCTGATTTTAAGGCTTCAGACATTTTCGTATCAATTATTTTTGTTGCCTCAGAATAATCTAATTCGTTTTTAAAATGCCTAATCATTACCAATAAATTCTTATCCTGAAAAACAGGTAACTGTAAAAAATCATTGGGCTCAGATTCGCTTACCCATAAGGTATAATCGTTAATTCCAATTTTCTTTAATAGCGGTAAAAAACTGTTAGCGAAAAGTTTTTTTAATAATTCCAGTTTTGTATTGGCAGTATAAAAATCAACTACTGTAATTCCGGTTTTAGGAATAAGCAAAGAACTATTTATTGAGTTACCTGAAACCAAAGAATCATTTTGTAAGGTGATGGGCATAAGTAAATGGACATTATCATTATTGGCAAGTAAACTATTGGGTATTTTCTTATGTTGTTTCCATGCTGGCCCAAAATAGAATGATGGCAGAAAGGAGCTCCTTTCCTGCATATTTTCAAAACCCCTGATCCAGAAAAAATTATCTTCATACCCTTTTACCCGGTATTGCCCTATTGGGTATGCCTTTAATGCCCGTTGTGACTGTATAAGATTTTCTTCAAAATAACTAATAAAGCTATCCCGCATCCCCTGCTTTAATACATAATTGCGTAATTCAATTACTCCGATTGATTTGGGAATATCATTTTTTTGAGTATTTTCATCAATGTTCTTTTTTGAAAAATACATATACCAATTCCACTCCCATGTTTTTCCCCGGTCTGCTGAAAATGCCTGGCTCCAGATGGGTTTTAATGGATTAGTAGCATCCCATCTAAATTTGACGTGTACAGGTTTTCCACGAAAGTTGTCTCTGCCATAAAAATTACCAATATTATTTTCAAAGGAACCAAGCATAGGAGCATCTAATTTACCAGACTTATTATCTGCCCAATAAATACTCCATAATTTAGTTGTAGGATTAAATATCCGCAAAGCAACTCCTTCCATATTTCCATTGGCAGTATTCATAAAATGTTGTTCCAGATTACCTGTTCCATTAAGCAATGCTTCCATGGAATGTGTTCCCTCAAATTCAATCCATTCATTACTATTGGCAAGCCTTTCTTTTAGTTTTTTGTGATGTACAATATGAGAGTCCAATAAAAAATTAAAATCCGATGCACCCGAAGTTTCAGACGGTGATATAATCAACTCTCCACTGGTATTCATTGTTACATTTTGCATGTTGAATTTTTTATGCTTCACATTATTTTGACCAAAGGAAAAATTTGTTAAGAAGCCAGTGATAATTAGAAGAAAACTAACTAGGGTAACTAAATTTTCTTTATGTTTCATTATGTTATATTAAATCCAAAATAAAAGAAATAGTACCTTTATAACAAGTACTTACAATTTAGTTCTCTACATACCAATAGGTTACTATTACTGAAAATCAATTAGATAAAAACCAGATTCTGTGAAAAATAATTTAATTAAAAAAGCTTATTGCCCGGTTGATTTCGCATTTCAAATAATTGGAGGGAAATATAAGGGACGTATACTTTGGTTTTTAAAAGATGGAAAATTGAGATATGGCGAATTAAAAAGAACCGTTGAAGGGATTTCACCAAAGATGTTAACCCAGGCATTAAAAGAATTGGAAGAGGATAAATTGATAAAGCGTAAAGTTTATTTGGAAGTGCCACCAAAAGTAGAATATTCTCTTACGCAAACAGGAGTGGCTTTAATTCCTTCAATAGATTTACTGAGAATATGGGGAAGCAGGCAGATGGAAGAAGCTGCAGGATAGAATGATAAATTCTAAACAATCTTTCAGAAAGAACTAATTATTTAGTCCCTTTCCAGCCATAATTTGGTTCATACATTTTTCAATTCTTGCCTCCTTCGTTTTGGACTGCTTGGGAGCTGCAAAATAAAGAAGGTATCCTTTTTTTCGTCCCGGTGTCAGGGCATCAAAAGCCTTTTTCAAGGCAGGAGTTTTATTTAATTTCTTTTGGAATTCTACAGGAATCGCGAATTCTGTAGTCTTTTTTAAATATACTTTCAAACCTGCTTCTTCCACTTCAACGGCTTCATATATATAGGCTTTCAAGGTAGTTTTCATCTTTACTATTTCCCGAACATTGGTGAACCGAAGCTGCCGTGCCGCCTGCACATTCTCCGTTTGTCGCAACAGAATAGCCTTCGTATCCTTTAACAAGGCGCCTTTGAAAAACAATACCGCACAGTATTTTTTAAACACATGGATCAGAACGATGTTCTTCTTCTCAAACAAGTAGCAGGGGCAACCCCACTTCAAATCTTCGGTAAGGTCGCAGTCGAGAACGATGGTTCTCAATTTCTCAATTTCTTTCTGCCACTGTTTGGCTTTAGTAAAGTACCAATCAACTTTAGGGTTTAAACTATTCATTGATAAAACTATTAAATAAAACATTCATCATATGATTACTCATGAAGTTTGTTGTTTTTTGAAAGCAACCAACGCAAATACAAGTAATAATAAGCCTTTCAAAATTGCAAAATAGTATGCCACACTGCCGAAATTGTGTGCGCTAAATGAAATCACAATGGCAATAGCTTGTATAAGTTCTATAAAACCTAATGTCACTGCATACATATATCCTTCCTTCATTTTTGTCATGAGCAACGCAATGGCAGAAAAATAAAGCCACACCTGTCCCGCAAGCATTGCTCCGGATAACAGCAATAATTTTTCTACACCAACTGTCACTTCTCCCAAGTGTTGTAGCTCCGCCATTTTTGCCTGATTGAAAAAACATAATATAGATCCCATCAGAGCCCCTAGCCCGTACAGAACAAGAAGTACGGTGAGAATGATTTTTAATATTTTCATTTTATTTAGAATTTAGTTTTTAATTTGTTTACTAATGTCTTGTAATCTGTTATGCGCCATATTTATACCTTGAGCAAATGGTAATGCTAGCAGCTGGTCTCTTTGTGAAACTGATTCATATATTACGTGTATATTGAGTTTGCTGGTGCTGTCAGTAAGTTGCTCAAATTCTAAAAACTCAAGCCAGACACTAAAAGGGGTATTCTCCATTTCAAATGTCCGTGTGATTTTCTGGTTTGGACTAAACTCATGAATTGTTCCATTGAACCCGTGTTTGTTTCCTTTTGGGTCGGTTGTTTCAAATTGATAACTGCCGTGCTTTTTATTTTCAAGCTTGAGCACTTTCGTTCCCATCCATTGCTCAACAATTTCGGGCTCTATGTACGCTTTAAAAAGTAATTCCAAAGGCAAATCAAATTCCCTTGAAATTTCTAATTCCTGTTTGCCATCTTCGGCATTGATTATTGTTTTTTGTTCCATGTATTCTATTTTTTTATTTTGTATTTTTTCATTATTGTTTCTAATTTGTTGAAACGGTCTTCCCACATTTTTCGGAATGGCTCAATAAAGTCGGCTACCTCTTTCATTTTTTTTGCATTGATGTGATAGTAAATTTCTCTGCCGTTTTGCTCCTGTTTAAGCAATTCGCACTCGGCAAGTATTTGCAGGTGTTTTGAAACGGTTGGTCTTGCTGTATCAAAGTTAGAAGCTATAGCACCTGCTGTTAAAGATTGAGAGGCTACCAGCATAAGTATAGCCCTTCTTGTCGGGTCGGCAATTGCCTGAAAAACATCTCTGCGTAAATTCATTGTGTAGCTATTTAACTACGAAATTATATGAAGTTATTTAACTACGCAATTTTTTTTGAGAAAATTTTTTAAATCATTTATGAATTGTAAAAAAATCAGTTTAGAATCAGAGCGTAAAATTCAAGGAATAAAAATGAAATCTAAAGTAAAAGCTGATAAGCTGGGTTAAAATAAACTGCTTAACGTAAACTTACCAGTTTTAAGAGGAGAAGTAAATAAATTATTGAAACTGCCTTTCGAAAACATGCTATGAAAACTAGAATTAACATGAGTTAGAGGTTGTCTGTAACCTTGGAACAACATTTAATTGATTTTAATTTAAAGTTATTTTTTTTCTAAGAACTTTTGTTATTAAAAAGCAATTCTCAAACATTATAATTTTATTTAAAAAATGTTAGCAAGTAAGAATATGATTGATGATTATTGTATTGTATTAATACATGGCGCAGGGTTAGGCAGTTTTATCTGGGATGAATTAACGCCAATGCTTGATATTCCGGTAATAGCAATAAATTTTCCTAATAGAAATAAAGGAGACAAAGCAAATGCACAACTAACTTTTAACAATTATATACAATCAATAATTGAGCAAATAAAAAATTGTGAAAGAAGAAAAATTATTTTGGTAGTGCATTCTATCAGAGGTTGTATTGGATTAAAAATAGCTGACCATCTTGAAAAAAATTTAGCAGGGTTTATCGCTATATGTGCTAACCTGCCCCGAAACGAAGAATCATTTGTTTCAGGTTTGCCTTTTCCTAAAAATATTTTAATGCCAATTATTTTACGCCTTTTCGGGACAAAACCAACTAAAAAGTCAATCGGAAAAGAACTTTGCAATGATCTGACTGCCGGGCAAACGGCAAAAATCATCGACAACTTTACACCAGAATCAAGATTACTTTACACAACGATCTTAAGTTATAAAATGCCGGCGATAAAGAAGCTATACATAAAATGCACAAAAGACAACAGCTTAACGGTTTTAAGGCAAGATGAAATGATTAAAAATTTAAATATTCAAAGCGTGGAAACAATTAAATCCGGTCATTTGCCAATGCTAAGTTTTCCAAAAAAAACTGCTCAAATTATTAACGAATTTGCAAACTCTCTTTAACATATAAAAAATTATTATTGCTTACGTTGGTTCAATTTAGGCTGCATGTAAATAGAATAATTTCAAAAGAAATATTTATACAAAATAATTGTTTAAACAAAACAGAAAGAATATAACACAACAAAGCCTATATGACCCGTACTGAAATAATGATGTTGAACTTTGAAGAAACCAGAAGAAGAAGTATACTTTGGACAGGACTGATAGACCATCAACGGTTCTGCAAGACGAACGACTTTGCAAAATCCTTACCAAGAGCAATTTATTTAAACTATAAAAAAAATTACTGCAGTCGACTTGACTACCATGGAAAACTGTTAATACCGGTTGCAATGATGGGGACAGAAGTGCTGAATAGAGCATTTGTTCATTAGTTCCTCGCTTCAGTAGCCATGTCTGTAGCTGCACTCTGAAGGCAAGAATGGCTCACCTTTAAAACTCAACCAACATTTCCTAACGGTGATCAAATAATTTAATTGGCACGCCATACTATCCGTTACCTGTAGGTACAAACCTGTAGTTCATAGATTAGTGAGTATTCAATCAGATTCGTTTAGGAATTTTAAACCTGTATAGTTTTCATTATATGATACTTTCAAAAGGCAGTTCAAAATATAATGAGAAATTTGAAAACAATATCTGACAAAACAACAAGAGATGAATTGATACATCGAATCCATTGGAACCTAAGAAACGACAAAAAACAAATTGGCTATTAGATAATAAACATACCAGCACCATCTTCGGCAATTTAATAGTTGAACTAACATCGCCTATACAGGCGCTGAGTTTAGATTCTGTAAATTGTAAGTTTATTATTTAACTCAAAAATTTACAGTAATCATGGAAAAAAAAATCATTAAGCCCGCAAGCTATTGCGGCATTGGAGAAGACTAATCAGTATTTATCACTCGGCCATTACAGCCCACTCACCATTCGTAATTACCTCGGTGAGCTTCGCTTTCTTTTTGTTTATTATGGTAATGTAAATCCTTTAGATTTTACAGAGGATATGATTATGGAGTATTTGCTTTATCTAAAACACTTGGATGCAGCAGGGTAAAATGTAAGATGGCTGCGCAAAGTATTTCTTTTTTTCTGCGACATGTTGTTAAGCGGCCTTATGTGATCCCTACCGTTATTTATCCAAGGCCAACCAGTAAG
>JBPCQG010000019.1:0-4754 GCA_050998315.1 Chitinophagaceae bacterium | reverse complement strand
ATATAATACCTCAAGATATTGGGCGGGTACTTTTAAATTTATTTACCAATGCGTTTTATGCAGTAGCAGAAAAAAAGAAAGCCCCGACCCTAAAGGGAGAAAAAGAATATGAACCTTCTGTAACAGTTTCAACAAAACGTATCAGTTCCCCTTCAGGGGCGGAGGGGCTTGAGATTCATGTTATTGATAATGGCAACGGCATTCCTCAAAAAGTATTAGATAAAATTTACCAGCCCTTCTTTACCACCAAACCAACCGGGCAGGGAACTGGATTAGGATTATCTCTGAGTTATGATATTGTAAAAGCACATGGCGGTGAATTACAAGTAGAAACAAAAGAAGGTGAAGGATCAACATTTATTATTCAATTACCTACGTCTGAATCACAGATTAAAAGATTAAAAGATGACACAGAATAAAAGCGTTAATAAAATCAGTGAAATCCATAAATCAGTGTAAATCCGTGATTCAGACAAACTTACTCCAACAACTAAAGCCAACAAAACGAATGAAACATTACTTAGTATTACTGCTTCTGCTGTTCATATTGCATCTGCAGGCAGCGGCACAAATCAACTACACAGAAAAATTTAGAAAAGAATTTGCTGCCCATCCTGCCGAAGATACTTTTCGTGTAAACCGGCTGAATGAAATGAGCCTTGGATATGATTTAAGGGGGGGCGAAAGAACAAAAATCTCAACAGAAGCTTTGGACATTTCAGTAAAAATTGGGTATGAGATGGGGAAGGCTATGGCGCTGTCTACTCTTGGCATGCTTCAACAAGTACAAGGCAATGTAGCGCAAGGCGTAAAAATGATGAATGAGGCCGAAGCTATTTCTGATAAAATTGGTGACCCCGGATTAAAGGCATTTATTCTTTTTCGAAAAGGTGGTATTTCTAAATCACCAAAGTTACTAGAATATAACCTGGAGGGGGAAAAAATAGCAACTCAAATAGGCTATCAAAGGTTATTGTCAATTATAGAGCTCCCGATAGGCGAGTATTATTCTAATCAGGTTATAGATTATCCAAAAAGCCTTGAATATTATTTAAAAGGCTTAGCTGCTGCCGAGCAGGCTGATGACCTTGCAATGAAGATAAGTATATGGCGAAGGTTAGGTGGATTATATGCCGCTTTGGGAGACCAGGAAAAAGCTTTGCAGTATTTTCGGGAGGCGAGCCAGGCAAATAAACTGCTGGGTAGTAATAACATTGAATCTTTGCTGCAACAAGGCCTCGGCGAAAGTTACCGCTTTACCGGCAAATACCAGGAAGCCATTGAAGCCTATAAATTATCTAACCTGTTAACCACAAGGGCGGATGTTTTATATATGAATGAAAGCAACCTGGCGGATGTATATACCCGTATGGATAGCTTACCACAGGCTTTTGCTTATGGTTTTAATTCGCTCGACTCAGCGAGAAAAGCCAGCGATTCATCTATTATGGCCTGGGTATATGGCATTCTTTCCCGTGCCAGCCTTAAAAGCAACCGGGCAGATAGCGCCATTTATTATGCAAAACTCGGCCTTACCTGCGCCATACAAAGTAATAACCTCGAATTTTTGCGGGATAATACATTAGCCCTTGCCAATGCCTATGCCGCTAAAAAAGATTTTGGCGATGCCTACAATTACCACCTGCAATACATTACCTATCGTGATAGTGTGCTCAGCGGCGAAGTACGCAATAAAACCTCCTTATTAGCCTACAATAGTCAATTAGGTAAAAAGGAAGTAGAGATAGCAGCCCTTAGCCAGCAAAAAAAAGACCAGCAGAAAATACTGTACAGCATTGCCGCCGTGCTGCTGCTTATCCTGCTGTCAGCAGTTTTGTTATGGCGCAACAACAGGCAAAAGCAAAGAGCCAATAAATTATTGCAGCAATCTTATAACAATGTAGAGCAACTGGGTGAAATAGGCCGTAAGGTTAATTCATCTTTAGATGTAAAGCAGATCATTGGCACCGTGTACCAAAATGTGAACCAGTTAATGGATGCTACCGTATTTGGCATTGGTTTATACAGTGAGCGTTCGCAGGTATTGGAATATCCCGCCACTTTTGAGCATGGCGAAGTACTACCCTTCTATACCAACTCCCTGCAGGATGACAACCGTTTTGGTGCTGTGTGTTTCAATACAGGTAAGGAGATAAACATTGGTAATCTTGACGAAGAATATAAAGATCACATACAGGAGATAGCCACACCACAGCAGGGCGGTCAGCCGGAGTCCATCATTTTTTTACCACTCACTGCCAAAGAAAAAAAGCTCGGTGTAATAACGGTGCAAAGTTTTAAAAAGAATGCCTACAGCGATTATCATTTATATATGCTGCGCAACATAGCCAACTATTCTTCCATTGCCATTGATAATGCAGAGTCGTATGAAACGCTAAACGAAACCCTCGGCCAGTTGCAGGCCACTCAAAAGCAATTGATTCAATCAGAGAAAATGGCATCTCTCGGAGAACTTACCGCAGGCATTGCACACGAAATTCAAAATCCTCTAAATTTTGTAAACAACTTTTCAGAAGTTAGTATAGAATTGATTGATGAAATGGAATATGCCATTTTGAAAAGCGATAGGGAAGAAATTACCTCTATTGCAGAGAATATTAAAAATAACCTTCAAAAAATTGCGCATCATGGTAAGCGTGCCGATTCAATTGTAAAGGGAATGCTTCAACATTCCCGCAACAATGCCGGGCAAAAAGAACCAACAAATATTAATGCATTAGCTGATGAATATTTCAGGCTAAGTTATCACGGACTTCGGGCAAAGGATAATAATTTTAATGCTTCCATACAAACAAATTTTGATGAAAGTATCGGCAACATCAATATAATACCACAAGACGTTGGCAGAGTACTGCTGAATTTATTTACCAATGCGTTTTATGCAGTGAATGAAAAAAAGAAAGCCCCGACCCTAAAGGGAGAAAAAGAATATGAACCTTCTGTAACAGTTTCAACAAAACGCATCAGTTCCCCTTCAGGGGCGGAGGGGCTTGAGGTTCATGTTATTGATAATGGGAACGGCATTCCTCAAAAAATGCTGGACAAAATTTTTCAGCCATTTTTTACTACTAAACCAACAGGGCAGGGAACCGGGTTAGGTTTGAGTTTGAGCTATGATATTATTAAAGCACATGGTGGTGAAATAAAAGTGAAGGCGAAGGAAGATGAAGGGGCGGAGTTTGTAATTGAATTACCAATTGTCTGAACTATGATTTATGTGATAAAGGATTCTAGTGAAAAATATATTAAATCATATTAATCAAATCAATCCTAAAAATCATGGTTCAGACATTAAGTTATGATATTATCAAAGCGCATGGAGGAGAAATAAAAGTGAAAACAAAAGAAGGTGAAGGAACCGAATTTATAATTCAACTGCCAATTGTGTGAACTGAGATTTATGGATGCACAGGAAATTGAAGAATAATTTTAATCACATTCATCCCATAAATCCTATAAATCATGGTTCAGACTAAAGCACATGGCGGTGAAATAAAAGTGGAGACACAGGAAGGTGAAGGTGCGGAGTTTATAATTCAATTACCGGTTTCTAAAACACCCGAAATATGAAATTTTACCTGACCGTTCTGTTAACAGCATTTTATTTAGGTTCTGTTTTAGGCCAGCAGGAAACTTTTCGCGATGCCGACAGTTTGCTCAGGGCGATTTCAAAAGCAAATACAGACACCAGCCAGATTTTATTGAAGTGCAAATTAAGTGAAGCCTACCGGGCCAGTAAACCTGATACCTCTTTTATCCTGGCAAATCAGGCTTTGGCTGCATCCCTAAAAATAAATTTTGATTTGGGTAAAATACATTCTCTTCTTGCATTAAGTGTTTTGCATAGGGAAAAAGGAGATCTGCCTCTTGCCCTCGACGCAGGATTAAAAGCATTAAAAATGTCTGAAGAAAAGCAATATCAATATGAACTGATATATAGCCTGGTTCGGGTAGCCAATATTTATTCCGCTGTTAGAGACGTTCACAAAGCGATAACTTATCTAAATAAAGCAGATGATTTGCTGAAGATTGCTTACAATGATTTCCAGTGGTCAGTAGTTCGTTTCTTTTTGGCTGATGCGTATGAACAGCTAAATGAATTGGATGCTGCCGAACAACAGATAAAAATACTGGAGCATAAGCATAACCTTGAACGGGTATGGGTAATTCTTATAAAAAGAATGAAGGCCAACGTTGCCGTAAAAAGAAATGAGCTTTTTCAGGCAATAGAATATTATCGGGAAAGCAATTCGATGGCTATTGCAGAAAAAGAATACCGTAATGCGGCCACTGCCAGTAACAGCATGGCGCTTGTTTTCAGAAACCTCAAACAACCTGATTCTGCTATTTTTTATGCAAAAGAAGGATTGAAATATGGACAAATGCTTTCTTATAAAAACCGGGTACTGGCCGCCAGCAGCCTGTTAGCAGAATTATATGAAGAAAGAAATCCGCAAGAGGCAATAAAATATTATAAGATTGCTTCGGAGACAAAAGACAGTTTATATGGAGTGCAAAAACTGATGCAGCTTCAGTCGGCAACCATCAAAGAACAGGAACGGCAAACTGAAACGGAAGCAGCAAGACTTGCTTACCGGAATAAAGTTAGGCAATACGTGATTTTGGCAGGAGCAGGCGTCTTTCTTGTCATTGCCTTAATACTTTATCGTAACAACAGGCAAAAGCAGAAAGTGAATAAAGTTTTAGAAGCAACTCTTTCCAATTTAAAATCC
>JBPCQG010000009.1:0-12019 GCA_050998315.1 Chitinophagaceae bacterium | reverse complement strand
GTAAAAAGTCCAGCCCTTCCTTTAGGGGGCTGCGGGGTATTATTTTTATGGGAACACCGGAATTTGCTGTGCCTTCGCTTGGTAAGCTATTGCAGGCAGATTATAATATTGTTGCAGTAATAACTGCACCGGATAAGCCGGCAGGCAGAGGAATGCAATTACAGCAAAGCCCCATAAAAAAGTTTGCTCTGGAAAAAGGACTAAAAATATTGCAGCCCGAAAAATTAAAGGATGAATTTTTTTTACAAGAGCTAAAATCATTTAATGCTGATCTGCAGGTGGTGGTTGCATTCCGTATGTTACCGGAAGTTGTATGGAATCTGCCGTCCTTGGGAACTATAAATCTTCATGCATCCCTATTACCACAATATCGCGGGGCTGCACCCATTAACTGGGCAATTATTAACGGCGAAAAAGAAACCGGCGCAACTACTTTTAAACTGCAACATCAAATTGATACAGGCAATATTTTATTGCAGGAAAAAATACCAATAGGAGAGGAAGATACAGCGGGAGAATTACACGACCGAATGAAGGAGATAGGCGCTGAACTATTGGTAAAAACGGTTAAGGGTTTAGTTGATGGCACATTAAAACAAATTCCACAATCTACTCTTTCACCTAAAGAGGGAGAGTCGGAGGGGAGATTACATGCACCCAAACTTTCTACAGATACTTCAAAAATACAATGGGCAAAAACTGTGGATGAAGTATATGATCTCATTCGGGGGTTATCTCCCTATCCCGGCGCCTTTACTTTATTGAATGGTAAAACTTTAAAAATTTACAAAGCAACAAAAGAAATTATTCAACCATTAATTGTAGCAGGAGAATATGAAAGTGATAAAAAAACTTTTTTAAAATTCGCCTGTACTAATGGCTATATTTCAATCACAGAATTACAATTGGAAGGAAAAAAGAGAATGAGTGTTGAAGATTTTTTGAAAGGCTACCGATTTTGATAACTTTCCAGAATTTCCCCTTTATGGGAGATTTAAAGGGGCAAAGAGATTTAGAGGGTTACTTCGCATAAGTAATTGAGCAATCAAATTTAATATCTGATACTCCTAATTCTTCAGCAGCAGAATTACTAATACGTAACAATAAGCCGGTGTTTTGTTTTATATCAGGGATCGCATCTAATACTTTGGCATAGATACTTTTTCCATTAGCATTATTGGTAACTTTTAAAATTGTACCCGGTTCAGCAGTATTATAAAAGCAGTAATATTTTCCATCCTGCCAGCCGCTGGTTGTTTTAAATAATGCTGCAATACCAAACACATTTTCCAATTGCCTGTTCTTTATTTGATCACTATATAAGCTTTTGAATTTTCCTCCTTTAAAATTAATCGTGCCGCTTGTTCTTACAATATTTACGTTATCTGCAGGCATTTCATTTATTATGGGTTTTGTTTCTTTTGGCTGCGTCTCTACGTTTTCTTTATTCGTAATTTTTGCTGTTTGATCAGTTACCGGTTTGGTTTTTAAATCCAAAGGATTAGTCTTCAATGCCTGTAATGCCAGCGGAGACTGATCTTTTGAAACCTTTAAATAGCCGACAATTAATTTTGTGCCGGTACCCACGGCATCCCCCGTTAACCTATTCCATTTTTTTAAAGCATCAAGAGGTACTTTATTATAATTTACACTAACCCTGTACAAACCTTCCTTTGGCTTCATAATATGATAAACAGGAACCAGGACTTCATTTTCTTTTGGAGCATCGCCTTGAGAAAAATTGTTTGCTCCCAAAGGAATTTTGATAGATTGACCAAGTGAAAAGCCTTTATCAAATGTAAGCTCGTTATAGGGTGCAAGTTCTTTAGGAGACACATTATACAATCTGCCTACGCTGTAATAATTCTCTTTGGGTGCAACTGTATGAATAATGTACAGGTTAGGTGCTGTTCCTTCCACCACCAGTAATTTATCCTGTCCTGATGAGGTGCTGTAAAATGTTACAGAGACAATAAACGCTGTAAATAATTTCCTCATGGTAAAAGTTTAAAACAACGGGACATTGGTTGTAATCATTAATTAACAAAGATGAGATAAAAAAATTGTATTATGCAATGGTATAAGAAGGAGAATTGCTAAATAAAAAGTCGGCACAACATTTTCTATATATTAATAAACGTTAGTTATGGCAAATGATAAACTTACTGAGGATGAAAAAGAATTTCCCGGATATCCTCACTATCCTGCAAGCGAAGATATTTTAAACCAGCCAGATGCTGAAAGAGTTGATGTGGATGTGGAAAATCTTTCCCGCTCAAACACAAAAAATTCTTCAGCATTGCCCGACAGATCAGTAAAAATACCTGCATCCGATGACCCGGCGCCTGCTCTTGGTGATATGGATGATGATGAGATAGTCCCCGGAACAGAAGCAGATGTTACAGAAGAAGATCTTATTTTATTAGGTGAAAAAGATGCTGACTTTGGAAGAAGAGATGAGCTCGCAGTTACGGGGGATGATTTAGATGTGCCGGGTACAGAAGATGATGATGCAGGTGAAGAGATAGGCGAGGAAGATGAGGAAAATAATTATTATAGTTTAGGCGGCGATGCACATGATGATTTAGAAGAGGGTAAAAGCTGAGTAAGAAGCATGATGAAAATTATTTCATGCATTTTGTAAAATAGAAAGTGTTTGTCCATCTTCTTCGCCACTAAAATATTTTTCCAGAACATCAGCAAATACTCTTTGTTCGGGAGAGATAAAATTAAAGAGCGTCATACACGATCTTAGTTTCATGTTATCAGGATAGCCAAATATTTCATCAACATTTTTATTTTCAATTCCTACGATGATGTTGCTGCATTGTAACAATCTATTTCCTAAAATCGGATGCCCCAAATATTCCTTTGCTTCTTCAATTGTTTTTATTGAATAATATTTTGCTGTTGAGCTATGACCAAGGCCTTCAATTTGCGGAAATATAAACCACATCCAATGACTTGTTTTTTTACCGCTTTGTAATTCTTTTAATACCTGGGGGTATATATTTTGTTGGGCCTGGAGGAAGCGTCTTAAATCATTATCAATTTCTGAAAATTTATTTTTATCATTCATCCAAATACTAAATTAATATTCTTAATTCTTAAATTCAATATTTCATTATTTTTGATAAACAGTTATTTATTTATAAAAGCTTAGATAATGAAAAAAAATTTACTCTCAATTTTAATTTTATTTATTACAATAAATTTACTGGCACAAAATCCTCCTAAAAGAGAATTAAGGGGTGTATGGATAAGTACGCATTTAAGTTTGGATTGGCCAAACCGCCTGCAAACACCATTTCAGCAACAGGCTGCCTTTGTTGGCATTCTTGATCATAATAAAACAACCGGGATGAATGCTGCTTATTTACAGGTACGCAGCCAGGCAGATGCAATGTATGCAAGTAACATGGAACCATGGTCATATTACCTTACCAACAATCAGGGTACTGCGCCCAGTCCATTTTGGGATCCATTGCAATTTGCCGTTGATGAAAGCCATAAAAGAGGACTAGAACTCCATGCATGGATAAATCCTTACCGTGCCGTGGCCAATACAGCAAACGCAAATATTGCTGCACAATATTCAACCACTCATGTTTCAAAAACACATCCGGAATGGTTGCTGACAATTGGTACAGTACAAATATTAAATCCTGGATTAGAGGTAGTACGCAACCATATTACTAATGTTGTTGTAGATATTGTAAAACGATATGATATAGATGGAATACATTTTGACGATTATTTTTATCCAACGGGTACGATAAACGATGATGCTGCATATAATGCAGACCCCAGGGGTTTTCCGGCTACAACTGCAGGACGAGCCGATTGGCGCAGAGATAATATAGACTTGCTTATCAAACGTGTATATGACAGTATAAATGTACTTAAGCCCTGGGTTAAATTTGGTGTATCACCTTCAGGCATTTATCGGAGCAGTACTGATCCTGCTATTGGTTCGCCTACATTATCAGGAGCTTACCAACATTATAGCCAAGCTTTTGCGGATTCTAAAAAATGGATAAGCCAGGGTTGGGTAGATTACCTGGCGCCACAGGTGTATTGGTATAGCGGACAAACTGGGTCAGATTATAAATTATTAGTTCCGTGGTGGAATAACAATGCTTTTGGGCGACATATTTATATTGGATTAGCCGATTATAAAGTAGGCACTACAGGCTGGACAAGCGCCAGTGAAATTCCTAATCAAATACGACTGAACCGTTTATATCCCAATGTTTACGGTCAAATACATTTTCGCCATGCATTTTTAGTAGCTAATACTTTAAAATATCGTGATTCTTTAAGATATAGAGTTTATAATAAGCCGGCTCTGGTGCCTACTATGCCATGGAAAGATGATATAGCACCGGCAAAAGCTGAAGAGCTCAGCTTAACTAAAAATGCCGATAATACAATGAAGTTATCATGGACAAAACCTGCAGTAACATCAAATGAATTTGATAACGTAAAACGTTTTGTTATTTACCGGTCACTAAATAAGTATATCGATTTAGAAGATGTAGATAATATTTTATATGTTACTAATACTGATATAAACACATATATTGATAACACGCTTAACCCCGACAGCACTTATTTTTATTCAGTTACTGCATTGGACAGATTACATAATGAAAGTAATATGAGCAATATTGTTAGCAATGATAATATTAAACCTATAGTGATCACTCAAAATATTTCACGCACGCTTATTAACGGATCGGTGAACATTACAGCTAATGATATTAATAATGGGTCTTACGATAATTGGGGTATCGATTCAATGTACTTAAATAAAACTTCTTTCAATTGCTCTGATATTGGTGAAAATTCTGTGACCCTTATTGCTATTGACAAAGCAGGTAATATTGATTCGGCTTCGGCAACCGTTACCATTATAGGAAGTGTTCCGTTACCGGTAATAAGTATCAGCCGTTTGGATAATACATTTACGGGTTTGCCGGATAATACTATTGCATTGGGCTATGGAGCACAAAGCCTCACACTAACTGCCTCTACTAATATTTCCGGCGGCGAAATAATTGATTATTCATGGAGCCCTGAAAATGGTTTAAGCAATACCAATACCGGCAGTACTGAATTTACGCCTACTGCTGCAGGCACCTATATTTTCACAGTAACAGCCACTAATGAATTTGGTTGTTCAGCCAGTGCGTCAGTAACGATCAACGTAATTGACGTTCGTTGCGGTAATAATAAAGTATTAGTAAGTAAAGAACAAGGAAAAAATGCTCATTCATCTAAACAGTTATGTATTTCTATTAATGCAGTGCCGGCACACTTACAAAATGGCGAGACCCTGGGAAATTCAACTAATGAAAATATTACTACAATAGGTAATAATAATGCGTCAGTACAGGAAACAGCGCTGCTTAACGCATATCCTAATCCATTCAAATCTCAGACTACAATATCCTTTACTTTGGCAAAAGCTGAAAGGCAAGTTATACTAGAGCTATCCGATTTGAGTGGCTACAGGTTATTGCGTGTTTATAAAGTAGATGCAGAAGCGAATAAAGTATATAACATCATGGTAGATGCATCCAACTTCAATGGTAAATTATTCAATGTCCGGTTAATTACACGGAGCAAAGTTTATAATTTCAGGCTGATAAAGGAATAAACAATAAATCGTAATTATTTAAAAGCACTTGA
Source organism: Chitinophagaceae bacterium (assembly GCA_050998315.1). Taxonomy (GTDB): domain Bacteria; phylum Bacteroidota; class Bacteroidia; order Chitinophagales; family Chitinophagaceae; genus Ginsengibacter. The sequence continues at coordinate 6,325 of JBPCQG010000009.1, read as the reverse complement.
TGAGCAGGTGCTTTTAAACTACTATCAGTGTTTGAAAATTTATATTCAGATACTATAATATTATAAAGGCAAAAGGCTTTAAAAGGTATACGAGCGCCACGGCTCAAAGTCTGCCCCGCAAATTTGTTCAAGTTGGGGGCAAGAGATTAACATCGCCCTGGTTAATGATATATGTTGTTATTCCGTCCACCCCTTGCCAAATCGATGTGGGGTGCACTTTTCTGTTTTCGTTATTTTTTAGTATTAATAATGTCGTTTATGATGTCAATATGATGATTAGTGTGAATTTCAAGAAATTTCTTTGTCGGTTTTAAATTCAATTTACCGAAAAAGGGATGTTCAAAATAGTTGTTGGGCTTCAAGGTATCGAGTTCTTTTAATTTTTCTTTTGAAAAGTAGATGTGATTTTCTAGGGTTTCAATATTAAAATGGTTTGTCGGTTTAACTGAAGCTGGCGATTGCGCTCTTCCTCTCGGGATTTTTTTCATTGTAAACACATAAAGTCGCGGAAAGTTAAATGTCCATTTATAGTCTCTTGGATTTGAATTTTTTAGCGCTTCAATTATCAAATTAACTGTTAATAAAGCATGCTCTATATGCCAACCAACAGAAGACGTTGAAATCATCTGGTTTATTAATTCCTGTTTCGGAACTTTATTTTCAAGGTCTTTGATTAATTCTTCTAATTTTTTCATTTAGAATTTAGATACAATTATTTATTTGTATTTTTTTATAATCTCTGCTGCCATTGAATAACCATTTCATTTTTCCACCCCACAAAATCTCCAGTGCTAATATGCTCACGGGCTTTGGTAACTATATCAAGATAAAAAGCAAGATTGTGAATGCTCGCTATCTGCAATCCTAATATTTCTTTACTCTTAATTAAATGCCGCAGGTATGCTTTGCTGTAATGGTTGCTCACTTCGCAATCAATGCCATCATCAATGGGTGAAAAATCTTTCTCCCATTTTTTATTATCAATATTAATAACGCCATTACTGGTAAATAACATTGCATTGCGACCGTTACGTGTTGGCATTACACAATCAAACATATCAATACCTAAGGCAATATTTTCGACAATATTCCATGGCGTGCCTACACCCATCAAATAACGCGGCTTGTCTGTTGGCAGGTTATCGCAGCATAGTTCACTTATCTCATAGGTTTTTTTTGTTGGCTCTCCTACACTTAACCCACCAATTGCATTACCTGTTGCGTTTTTAGAAGAGGTGTACTCACATGATATTTTCCTCAGGTCATAATGCACTCCGCCCTGCACTATAGGAAATAAATTTTGTGAATAGCCATATTTATTCTCTGTCTCATTAAATCTTTTAAAACACCTATCCAGCCACCTGTGTGTTAACTCCATAGATGTTTTTGCATAATCATATTCACTGCCTCCGGGTGGACATTCATCAAACGCCATTATAATATCACCACCAATTATTCTTTGAATATCTATCACCACTTCAGGTGTAAATAAATGTTTGCTGCCATCAATATGATTTTGAAATAAAGCACCTTCTTCAGAAAGTTTCCGATAGCTGCCCAAAGAGAAAACCTGGTAGCCACCGCTATCGGTTAGAATGGGCTTATTCCATCCCATAAATTTATGTAATCCTCCGGCAGCTTCCATCACTTCCAGCGCCGGGCGTAAAAACAAATGATACGTATTGCCTAAAATGATCTGTGCTTTTACATCTTTCAAAAGCTGTTGCTGAGTAACAGCTTTCACACTTCCTACAGTGCCCACAGGCATAAAGATCGGTGTGAGAATTTCACCATGATCAGTAATAATTTTCCCTGCTCTTGCTTTGGAATTTTTATCAGTATGCTGTAATTCAAACGTAAGGATGGCCATACACACTAACTTCCTGATTAGGGAAATAAATTGTTTTAAAAATAGATGAAAATATTTTTAGTACTTTCAAAAAATTTAATCTTTATTATTGGAATCATCCTTATCGCTTATAATCATAGTTTGTTTTTGCCTGGTAACTGCTATACAGATTTTTTATTACCTGTTCTTCTTTTCAAAGCTTGCCTTTTTTAAATCCAAAACAAAAAATATTTCACAAACACATCCCGTTTCTATAATTATTTGTGCAAAAGATGAAGCCGCAAATTTAGCTAAAAATCTTCCCGGCGCTTTGGTTCAAAGATATAAAACCACTCACGAGGTAATTGTAGTTAATGATAACTCCATTGATGAAAGCGAATATATTTTGGAAGAATATCAAAGAGTATATAAACAATTACAAATTGTAGAATTAAAACAGAAGGCAATGTTTATTCCCGGTAAAAAATTTGCTTTAAGTGTGGGAATAAAGACGGCTAAACATGAAGTACTATTAATGACAGATGCTGATTGTGTGCCTGCAAGTGAATTTTGGATAGAAAAAATGCAGGAAGGTTATCAACAGGAAACGGAAATTGTTTTGGGGTATGGGGCCTTTCATAAAAAAAAGCAATTCATAAATAAGCTTGTCAGGTGGGAAACTTTTCATACAGCGTTGCAATACCTTTCTTATGCTGCTGCCGGCCTGCCATATATGGGGGTGGGCAGAAATTTGAGTTATAAGAAATCGGTTTTTTTCAGGCATAAAGGTTTTTCATCTCATAATCATGTTGCCAGTGGAGATGATGATCTTTTTATAAATATTGCTGCAACAAAAATCAATACAGAAATTGTGATTGATAAAGATGCTTTTACTTTATCGGCGCCACCTGTAACGTGGGGAGAATGGATGAAACAAAAACGCCGGCATTACAGTACCGGCAGGTATTACAAATCAATTCATAAATTTTTGTTGGGATTATATGCTTTGTCGCATGGCGTTTTTTACCCACTGTTTATTGCTGGCATATTATTTTTTAGCTGGAAGATTTCTTTACTAATTTTTGGTATAAGGTTTTTAATACAGTCTATTATCTTTTATAAGACAATGCATAAACTTGATGAGAAAGACCTTTTTCCCTGGTTTTTTCTTTTTGATATCTGGATGTTTTTTTATTATATAATTTTTTCTTTGGCGATGGTTAAGAAACCGATGAAGGCGTGGAAATAGTCTGAACCATGATTTGAGTAGATTATCGGATTAAAGAGATTAAATTGTATGGTTATCGAAATATAGATTTGGAGACTTAATTTATCTATCATCTTCAAAAGTTTATTTATTTCAATATTCATAGTAATCTTTTTAATCTACCCAAATCATGGTTCAGAATAAGATGGAGATTCTATTAAAATACTTTTCTGATTTTACTGAAAAGCAAATACACCAGCTTGCTGCCCTGAAAGATTTATATACTGAATGGAACGAAAAGATAAATGTGATCTCAAGAAAGGATATAGATAATTTTTATGAGCATCATGTTCTGCATTCATTAGCAATAGCTACTCAGTTCAATTTCCCTGGTGGGTATCACATAATTGATATTGGCACAGGTGGTGGCTTTCCGGGTATTCCTCTCGCCATATTTTTTCCTGAAGTAAAATTTCATTTGGCAGACAGCATCAATAAGAAATTAAAAGTGGTAAATGAAATTGCCACTGCCATAGGATTAACTAACGTTACCATACAACATACAAGAGCAGAGGATATAAAAGAGAAAAAGTTTGATGTAGTGGTTTCAAGGGCTGTTGCGCCGCTAAAGGATCTTTGGTATTGGAGTAAGCCTTTACTCAAAAAAAAACCTATTGATCAACCTAAAAAAATAACAGGACTTATTTGTTTAAAAGGTGGTGATCTTTCTAAAGAGATTTCTGCAAGTGGTGTTCGGCCAAAGGGGTGGGAAATCGAAAAAATATTTGAGCAAGAATTCTTTAAGGAGAAATTTATTTTGTACGTTAGTTCTTCCCAATAAATTTTATCAGCCAGTTATCTGTTTGCGGCGTATTGCCTATTGGGAAATCATGGGTATCTCCTGTATTTGTAAAGCCCCATTTTTTGTAAAATAATTTTGCTTTTTCGTTATGTTCCCAAACGCCCAACCAAACAACCTCATACTTTTTTTGTGAAGCAAATTGCAAAGCGTAAGTCATAAGAGCTGCACCTATTTTTTTAGATTGATATTCTTTAAGGACGTAAATCCTCTTTAATTCCAGTGCAAAATATTTTTTAACGGCAGAGTATTCTGTGTAGTCTTCTTTCAGTCTCAAATACCCTGCAGCAACATTATTATAATAAGCGATGAAGTAAAAATCATTTTCATCTTTTAATTCATTTAGAACAGCAGTTGTGGAAAATGCATTTTCTACAAAGCTTTGCATGTCTTCATCAGTACATGTGCCACCGAATGTGTCTTCAAAAGTTATTTTGCTTAGAAGCGATATTAAGTAAGCATCTTCCGGCGTTGCCCTTTTGATATTTATTTCGGGGTTCACCATTTAAGTTGCAGCAAATTGTTTCTTCGCTCTATATCTGCCAGTCTTCGGGTAGGATCTATCTCTGCTTCTTTTAAATCAGTTAGCTTTCTTTTAAATTCTGCAATATAAGTAGGATGTGTCCATCTCCATTCTTCGTGTACAGTTCTTGGCGTTTTATTTTCAGGAGGTTTTTCTCCAAACATTAAATTTACAGGGATATAATGCAGCTCTTTTGTTCCGTCTTTAAATCGTAATTCAAGGTCAATCGGCATTGGCATTTCTCCAACCCTTTTCAATCTGATTTTTGATATCCCGTTTTCTTCCCACAAGCTATCAATACCATAGTCCACTGTTTTAATAGTATTCAGCATATATTCTTTATACCATTGTAATTGCATATTGCTAACCTTTTCAGCAACACGGATAAAATCATTTGGATTTGGATGTTTAAAACGCCATTGTCTGTAATATTCCAATAAAATTCTGTCTATAGTCTCTTCGCCAACGATATAGCCTAATTGTCTTAAAAAGACGGCGCCTTTATAGTAGGCATTGGTATTAGAAGCCAGGTTTGTGCTAAACCAATTTGCATGTGTGCTCATAGGCTCATCAAACCTGCTTCTTGCCGTATTAAAATAACGATCATACTCTCTGGCGTTTTCAAAAAAACTTTTTTTACGCAGCCATGCCAAAGTTTTTGCCTGTGCATATCCTGTAAATCCCTCATCCATCCAGGCATAAAGGTTTTCATTTGTACCGAGCATCATTTGATACCAGCTATGGCACCATTCATGTACTGCGGTTTCAAATCCTGCATTTTTTATTAGAGTTGCCATGGGGTACTCAGTGCCGCCGCCGCCACCTTGTAAAAATGAATACACAGGATAGGGGTAAACCCCAAATGTTTTTGCCATAAACGGGTACATCATTACACATGAATCTGCAGTAGTTTTCCATTTTGTTTCAGCATCAGGATTTTCTTTATAGATAAAGTGCAGTAATGGACCATTAGCTGTTTGCCTGGTGAAATGTTTATAATCAGGGTCGGCTGCCCATACAAAATCATGTACATTCTTAGCTGAGAATTTCCATGTCCTTACATCTCCCTGAACAGGCTTCAAAGGAGTGCCTTCTTTATCGTAACCCCAGCCAATAGATGAAGCATTTTGTAAAACGCCTGTAGCTCCCAGTTTATAATTTTTATCAATAGTAATATTTACATCAAAATCTCCCCACACACCATAAAACTCCCGGCTTATATAATCATCAGCATGCCAGCCTTCATAATCATACTCTGAAATTTTTGGATACCATTGCCCCATACTATACCGAACACCTTCAGCATTATCTCTGCCGCTGCGTCTTGAAAGTTTTGGAACCCGGCATTCGAATTCAGTATTAAAAACTGTTGTAGATTTTGGCAACAATGGTTTATCAAGATCTACCTCCAGTATAGTTTCATGCAATTTTGTTTTTTGCAATGTTCCATTACTTGTAAATTTTAATATATTACAGAAGCCTTGTTCATCAGGCGCCATGTCAATGATGCGTTTTTTAAAACGTTGGTCAAAATCTGTAACGGGCTTGCCATTTATGTCTGTTCCTAAAATAAGATTTTCGGTTCTGCGGCTATTTACATCCATCATACTGTTAGGCTTAAAGGCATTCCAGAATAAATGAATAAAGATCCTGTTTAATGTATCGGGAGAATTGTTTGTGTAATTAATAGTTTGTTTGCCTTTAATGATGTTGGTTTTAACATCAACATTTACATCCATTATATATTTTATCCTTTGCTGCCAACGATCCGGCTGAGCGGTTGAAGCAAGAGGTATGAAGTAGGAGAAAAGAAATAAGAGACTAAGTTTTTTCATCAGGTATAATTGAGGAACGAAATTCGGGTAAAATTCAGAAGAGTAAATGAAAGGAAAGTATAAAAATTTTGGG
>JBPCQG010000445.1:0-5946 GCA_050998315.1 Chitinophagaceae bacterium | reverse complement strand
ATCCCGTTGTTATGGGTTCCGTATTATTTTCCGCTGCGTTCTTTATCCTCATAAATATTCTTGCCGATATTTTATATGGCGTGGTTGACCCGAGAGTGCGGTTAAGTTGATGTACGATGTAAGAAGTACGATGTACGATTCCCTTCTCCACTTGTGGAGAAGGACAAGGGTTGAGGTGGGGCTGTGAGCATTTGTACATTTCTCAACATTGGTTCCCGCTTTCCATTACAAATCCGGCGCAGGACCTTCGCTCGGCTGTCACACTGAGCTTGCCGAATGGCTTACCGTGTTTTCCAGTTTTATTGGTAAACCTTTGAGCAACACTACGCAGATATTTGTTTGTTGGTTTAACCGAGATTATCTTAGTGTGTACAAACTTTGATAAATGAATTTCTTTAGATGGTATTTTCAATTGTTTAGTAATTCAGACTTAAAAGTTGTAATAGCTGCATCTGGAGTTACTGCTACTGTTCTCGGTCTTTTAATAAACTATATTTTCATCCCCTTCTCTAAATTGATTTACAAAAAAATTAAATTTAATGCTGCTATAAAAGAAAAAAAGAAAGATCTAAAACGCGAAACTTATATTCAACTTTCAGCAATCATTAATTCATTTCGGGTAAATTATTATAATTTACTATTTGCAATTGATTATTCTTTTTATAAACCTTTTCATGAAATATTTCAAGAAAGAGATCATACGTTAGAAAGCATAGACAAAGCTTTAAAGGAAAATTACGATAAAAAAAAACAACTATTGAAAGAGCACTTTGAAAAAGGGGAAATCTGTAAGCAATTATTAAAAGAAATAATAGAGGAGCAAATCAAGAATGCAAACTCACTCTCAGAAAAAAGGGAAATCTATAGGAAATCATTAAAAGAAATAATGGAAATTCCTAAAATTAATAATGGTGATAATCGCTCTAATGAAATTAAAACTTCACGAGAGGAGTATGAAAAATTGCAAACCGAATTTGAAGAAATGACTTTAAAAACTAATTTAGAACTGGAGCGTTTGGACAAATTAATTGATGAAAACGAATTTGAAAAATTGTCCACAGAATTTGAAGAAAGCGCCTTAAAAACTAATTTAGAGCTAGAGCGCCTAGACAAATTAATTGATGAAGAAGAAAAAAAAATTGTTGAATTAAAAAAGTCGGGTAAAAATGTTAGAAATGAGATAGATGCTGCATTTGAAAGGGTACTATTAAAGTTTAATAAGGATGTAAATAATTATATTATTGGTTTAAATAACATAGCTGATTTAAAAATTAATGCTAGTGAACAAGTAATAAATTGCGTGAGTTAAGTTGAGTACGCAACCGGAAACTTATATCACTATATAGCTAAAGTTTTTCTTACTGATCAAAGATTTATAGAAAAATTTTCCGAATTTTTAAACTCCCGCGAACTTAAAAATCTTAGTGAGCAAAATGAAAAGCTAATTGCTTTAATTAGAGAAGAATTGAAATAATAAAAGCTTTTCCTCCTAAATAGTCCTCCTATGAATTAAATTGTAGAGAGTTAGAAGAGATCTAATTATTTCTTTTGAAAACAGGGGCGGTAAAACCAGCACCCTGCCTTCTCAAGATTTTTTTCCTTTTTAAAATTACAAATTCTATTTCATCAACCTCCTATCAGTGGTCAAAAGCCACAAGTATCTATTAAAGTTTAATAGAAAAAAGTTAGCCACACACTCGTTTGAAGTAATTTTTTACAAGGACTAGAAAGTGGTCTAAATTCCTTAATTCCCAGCAACGTCTCCGATAGGGACGTTGCGCTACTATCGAAAGAGATTTTCAAAGGATTTGCAATATTTATGTGTTGGCAACTCCGTCGCAGCCGAGTCTCCCGCAGGGGACTCAGCGTGTAAAAGTGCTCAATAATATTTTGTACTTTACTTTGCATGTCAATAAAGCAACAAATAACCGAAACAGGCGGGATTTATTTATAGCAATAACATGGTATAAGATTATTGGCTTTGCATCGGAGCTTTCGTTCATGCGCCGAGTCCCTTGTGGGAGACTCGGCTGGGACGCTAAATGGTGAGTTGCGTATAATCTCATAAATACAACTGTTGGTTGCTATTCACTGTATTAGTTTGCAGCTATAATTTCTGATATGCATAAATAAATATTATACTAACAAAATTCAACACATGAAAAAATTGCTACTAATACTTATTTGTTCCTGTTGGACTTATTATGCCACATCACAAAATTTGCCACGTGTAATTGTATTATCAACGGGCGGTACCATCGCAGGGCAACAACCCAATTTAGATAAGACAGGTTATTTGCCGGGCAAAATTCCAATAGAGGAATTGCTAAAAAATATTCCTTCAATCAATCAAAAGGCTATTGTTCAGGGAGAACAAATCGCATCAATCGGAAGTTATGATATGAGCATTGAAAAATGGTTAAAATTAACAAGACGCATCAATGACATTTTTGCTAAAAATGAAGCGGATGGCATTGTAATAACCCATGGCACAGATACACAGGAAGAAACAGCTTATTTTCTTAGCCTAACTGTAAAATCAGACAAACCGGTTGTTTTAACTGGTGCTATGCGTCCGGCTACTGCCTTAAGCGGCGACGGACCCAAAAATTTATATGATGCAATAATTGTAGCAAGTGATGTTAACAGTAAAGGAAAAGGTGTACTGGTATGTTTCAATGAAAATGTATATGATGCCAAAAATGTGGTCAAGATAAACACTACTAATGTTAATGCATTTGCCTCCCCTAATACTGGTTCGATAGGACAAGTATATGATGGAAAAGTATCTTACAATACTCCATCATTAATCAAGAATAGCAGTTTTACGCCATTTGATATAAGTAAAATTGATTCTTTGCCAAATGTTGAAATTGTATATGCGTATGCAGATGCCTCCAATGTTGCAATAAATGCATTTATTAATAACAATACTCCTGGAATAATTATAGCTGGTTTTGGCAACGGCAGTTTCAATAAAGTTTTATTAGAATCTGTAAAAACTGCAGTCAAAAAAAATATCATGGTAGTGCGATCGTCAAGAGTAGTTTCAGGGAAAGTTACCACCCAATATATAGGACCATTTGAAGATGCAAAACTTGGCACTATTGTATCTGATAAACTTAATCCTCAAAAAGCCAGAATACTTTTAATGCTTGCGTTAACTATCACTAAAGACAAAAATAAAATTCAGGAAATGTTTTTGACCTATTGATTTTTAAAAAGCATCGAGTAGAGTCTAATTCTAGTAGTGAATGACATGGTGTGACTAAACACATAAATAATATACATGGATCGCCCAACTATTCCTCGCTTGAACGAGGGCTTATAAAGTGCTTATGACACTAAGGTTCTTTCGCAAGCAACCAATTATCCAAAATTTTTGTCATAATTTAGGTAAGTACTTTCACTTCTATATTCCTTAATATAATAATTATGCAAGTACTAAAACGTATTTGGCTTTCAGTATCACTATTATTTGTTTCATTAAGTTTTTGTCAGGGGCAAAATATTCAATTCAATACTGTAGGGCTCGTGGTATTTGAAATGGCACAGCATAATATTTATGAATCTCATACTATAGGCTATGCATCTTTAAAATCAAAACAATATGAGCGTTTTCAACAACTTCTAACTATGGCTACTACGGAACAACTCCTCGATTTAGCAAATAATCATCATAACGCAGTTGTGAGGCTTTATTGCTTTCAAGCACTTAAACACAAAAAAATAAGTATTCCGGATGTTTTATCAGAACAATTTAAAAATGACAAATCCCAGGTAAACGTCTATAGAGGCTGTGTTAGGGAATTAAAAACTGTAAGTAATATGGCTATTACTGGTTTTTTCTGATATGAATTTTTCTGTAGTGCATTTTTGCAACTGTGGGTTTTCCTCCAACCACTATACGCTCCCGCAACCACCCGTGAGCGCCGCCGTCTGGTCTTCGACCAACGGTAAAAACATGCACACAGTAACTAATTTTTTTGTATAGATTTTCAAACCCACTGGCTTGAGGAAAAAGGATTTGTAATATTTATGTGTTGGCAATAATTTTAAACATACATTCACCAAAACCAAAACATAAAAAATGAGACAGACACTTCAATTATTCGCAACACGTCAATTGTTATTATTGACAATGATTATTGCAACATTAATGTCTTGCAGCAATAACCAGACTGACACAGCAAAAAAAACTACAGTTGACTCTGTTGCAGCTAATATAAAAATGTACAGCCATGTATGGGATGAAATAATTAATAAGAGAAAGTTAGAAATGTTTAATGATAGCAATTTTACTAAAAATGTAGTAATGCATGCCAGTCCTGCTGATGTTGTTGGTATTGATAGTGCAAAAGCTTTTTACGCAAATTACCTGACAGGGTTTTCTGATGTTACATTTACTGTAAAAGATGTATTTGGAATGGGCAACAAACTTGCAAAACATTGGAATTTTAAAGGAACGCATACTGGTGTTTTCTTCGGCATCCCTGCTACAAATAAAAAGGTTGACATAGACGGCGTTACTTTAGTTCGTATGGAGAATGGAAAAATTGCAGAAGAAAGAGACGTCCTGGACAATTTAGAATTCATGCAACAGCTTGGGCTTATTCCACAGCAATAAATTTCAAAGCTTATTTCGCAACTTTGCCGAAGCGTGCACATGTTCCCGAAATAAAGGATTGCTTAATTTACTCAACTCACCAGCAATTATGACATTTGAACCTCTGCAAATAGACTTAGATAAAACAAATGAAATTTATGCCGGTCCAGATTGTCAGGAGATTTTAAAATCATATCCTGATTACTATCATAAAACTGGCTACAATCCGCCATGGATTGGATATTTGGTATTTCGTGATGATATAATTGTTGGTGTGGGAGGTTTTACCGGGCAACCAAAAGATGGCGAGGTAGAAATTGCTTATGGAACCTTTAAGAAATACGAAGGACAGGGCATAGCATCATTTTCCTGCCAACAGCTGATCTCTATTGCTAAAGCAACCGATCCAAAAATAATTATAACAGCAAAGACATCACCTGATCACAATGCTTCAACGAAAATTTTGCAACGAAACGGCTTTGAATTTACCGGGATAGTGCAGGACGAAGGAATTGGTGATGCCTGGGAGTGGATGCTTAAAGAAGGCATGAAATAAATTACACTCTTTCTTATGTCGCAACCGTGTCTCCCGATGGAACTTCGGCGCAAAATCAGGATTAACGCCGGGTCTCTTGAGAAGACTCGGCTGCAACCAAACTTGTGGCTAAAATACTTTAGATTAGAGTTAGCAAACAAGTATGAGTTACAACGAAAAATTAGCCAACAAAATAAGAATAGCACTTTCTCTTTTACCCAAAGTAAAAGAGAAAAAAATGTTTGGTGGTGTAGCATTTATGGTTGATAATAAAATGTGCATCACTGTAGGTGCCGACAGAATTATGTGCCGCATTAGTCCTGCTCTTCATGAAGAAGCAATAAAAAGAAAAGGTTGCCGCACAGTAATTATGAGAGGCAGGGAATACAAAGGATATGTTCATGTGAACGAGGATAGCATAAAAAACAAAAAAGATTTCGACTATTGGATCATACTTGCACTTGACTATAATAAAATAGCTAAGGACATCAAAAAAATAATCAGAGACAGTTAAAAAATGAACAAGTATGCTTTCAAACGGAGTATATTGATTATTCCTGTTATTATCAACACGGTCATTTTTCTCTTACTCTCAATGTTACATTTTTATTGGGCGTTTGGCGGTAAACTTTGGTATGACGATGTTTTGCCGACAAGTTCAAATGAGCTAAACAAACTGAACCCCAGTACGACAGCCGGTTTAATTATTGCTTTTGGGTTGCTATGTTTGGCTTTAATAACGGTAGGCAATCAAGGTCTGTTTGACAGATATATTAAGAGGAAGTATTTCCGCTATGGCACTTTG
>JBPCQG010000048.1:0-31879 GCA_050998315.1 Chitinophagaceae bacterium | reverse complement strand
CTGAAAAAATAGTGGCTCAGCCTTACAATATTCGTCAAGATTTAATCAGCAGATGGGAAAATAAAAAAAATTAATTGAAATTTTAAGACCCTTTTTTATAGATCGTCTATTTACAGGAATACCCTATTAAAAAAGTTTTTTGAAACAAACCATTGCAAAAAAAATTAGTGTGTGCTTATATTATCAGGTTACCTGTTTTTACAAATTATTTTAAAGAATTAGAGCCCTGTAAAGATTCAACTGAAACCGGATGCTTTATTAGCTGGAGAACATTTAAGGAAGAATTTGTTCCTGAGTTTGTGCGAAATGAAAAAATAAAAGCCTATGTAACAAACCCTTTAACATGGCCACTTGATGAAAACGTTGCTCCTGCAAACATGAATAAAGGTGGTACATTAAGGGATTCAATAAAAGTAATTCCAGGACTAGTACATGCACAGGTTCGTGGCAATGTGTTATGGGTTAATAAGCCCCGTTTTTTTGGAAATGGTTTTTTTACTATAAAAATTATCACGTTGATTACAATTTATTTTATATAAACTCAGGGATAATGTAAAAACGCGAATTAAATCTTTTCTAAAAAATAAATCTGATTAAAACTCGGCACTCTTTGGCGTTCTGGGAAAAGGGATAACATCACGAATATTAGCCATGCCGGTAACAAATTGAACTATTCGCTCAAAGCCAAGCCCAAAGCCTGCATGAGGCACGGTTCCAAATCTTCTCGTATCTAAATACCAATCCAAATCTTCTATAGAGATATGCATTTCATTCATCCTGCCAGTTAGCTTATCTAATCTTTCTTCTCTTTGTGAGCCCCCAACAATTTCACCAATCCCTGGTGCTAAAATATCCATGGCAGCTACTGTTTTACCATCATCATTTTGACGCATATAAAATGCTTTTATATTTTTGGGATAATCACTTAGTATTACCGGTTTCTTAAAATGCTTTTCTACCAGGTAACGTTCATGCTCACTTTGCAGATCAACCCCCCAATCATCAATCAGGTATTGAAATTTCTTTTTCTTATTATGACTTGACTCTCTTAAAATTTGAACCGCCTCAGTATAAGTCAACCGTTCAAAATTATTATTGGTAACAAAATGTAGCTTTTCAATAAGCCCCATTTCACTTCGTTCGCTTTGAGGTTTTTGTTTTTCCTCGTCTGCTAATCTTTGTGACAAGAATTCCAGGTCATCCTTACTATTTTCTAAAGAATATTTTATAATGTATTTAATAAATTCTTCAGCAAGATTCATGTTGTCTTCCAGGTCATAGAAAGCCATTTCAGGTTCTATCATCCAAAACTCTGCTAGATGCCGTGCGGTGTTACTGTTTTCTGCACGAAATGTTGGTCCAAAAGTATAAACATCTGCAAGAGCCATCGCAGCCAGTTCCCCTTCTAATTGTCCACTAACAGTCAGGTGGGTTGCCTTTCCAAAAAAATCTTCATTATAATTTATAGAACCATCTTCATTCTTTGCAGGATTGGTCAGGTCAAAATTGGTAACATGAAACATTTCTCCGGCCCCTTCTGCATCTGATGCGGTTATAATGGGGGTATGCAGGTATACAAAACCTTTATCATTAAAAAATTTATGAATAGCAAAAGCCAAAGTATGACGCACCCTGAAAATAGCAGCAAATGTATTGGTTCTAAAACGCAGATGAGCGTTCTCTCTCAAAAATTCAAGGCTATGTTTTTTTGGCTGTAAAGGAAATTTTTCAGCATCACTATCTCCTAATATTTCTATTGAATTAGCTTTCAGTTCTATATTTTGCCCTTTACCTGGCGAAGAAATAATCTCTCCACTTACTTTTAATGCGGCCCCTGTTGTTCTTCTTTTTAAAACAGCGTCAAACTTTCCAAGTTCTGTTACTACTTGTAAATTGCTATTGGTGCTTCCATCGTTCAAAGCAATAAACTGGTTATTTCGGTATGTACGCACCCAACCCATAACCATAACCTTATAGTTAAAACTTTCATTTGCGAGCAAATCCTTTATTCTTGTTCGTATATTATACATATTTCTATTTGGCCCGTAAAGATAAAGGATACATATAAAACCCTAAATCGTTAGATGCTGCTGGAAATACCGAAAGTGAATGAGCATCGCAAAAGAAGTTAGACAGGGGAAAGTTGTGACAAAATATTTTCTTTATTTATAAAATTTACCTTATCATTGCATTGGAATAAGCTGATCGGTTCTCCTATTCTCTAAGCTTATCAGTTCAATAATAGAATCCATTCCATATAAATCATCAAATTTATAGTTCACACTTTAAGATCGTTTTTGAGTTTTAATCTACAAGTATTTTATGTACGACATTTCACAACTGAACGACATGCTCGTTCCTGAATTGCAGGATATAGCAATAGAACAGAATATTACAAACGCAAAAAAATTAGAAAAACAGGATCTGATTTCTCAAATCCTGAATAAACAAAATACAATGAGTAATGGTATAGATGGCGAAAAGCCAAAAAGGAAAAGAATTATTAAACCCATAGCGGATGCAAAAACCGATACTCCAACAGTAGAAGAAGAAAAAGTAAAACATGAGCCGAGGGCGAAAAAATCGGAGATGAGTGTTACGGAAAAAAAGAAAAGCATTAAAAAAGAAAAAGAGGAAGAACCAGACGATGATCAGCCTACTGAGGATCAAGATAATGAAGACTTGCAAAACAGCCCTATGTCAATAGCACCGGCTCTTGTTAGCTTGTTAAATGACGATGCACCGCAAAGCGGGGAATTACAAGGCAACGGTGGCACATCTCTACAGCAAAGAGGCTTTCCTCAACGCAGGGAGCCTGCATTTAATATTGAATTTGATGGTATTATTTTGGGCGAAGGTGTTTTAGAAATGATGCCGGATGGATACGGGTTTTTAAGAAGCAGTGATTATAATTATTTATCATCTCCTGATGATATTTATGTATCTCCTTCACAAATTAAATTATTTGGTTTAAAAACAGGGGATACAGTTTATGGTTCTGTTCGCCCGCCAAAAGAAGGTGAAAAATATTTTGCGCTATTAAAAGTTGAGACCATTAACGGCAAAGGCCCCGACGAGGTTCGTGACCGTGTGCCATTTGATTATTTAACACCATTATTCCCTTTTGAGAAATTAAATTTATTTACAGAGTCCGGTAATCTTTCTACAAGAATAATGGACCTATTTACTCCTATTGGTAAGGGTCAGCGTGGATTAATTGTTGCCCAACCTAAAACGGGTAAGACTATGTTGTTAAAGGAGATAGCCAATGCAATAGCAGCCAATCATCCGGAGTGCTACCTAATGATAGTTTTGGTAGATGAAAGACCAGAAGAAGTAACTGACATGGAGCGTAGCGTAAGAGCAGAAGTTATTGCTTCTACATTTGATGAACCGGCAGATAAGCATGTAAAAGTTAGTACTATGGCATTGCAAAAAGCAAAACGCCTTGTAGAATGCGGACATGACGTTGTAATATTATTAGACAGCATTACACGTTTAGCAAGAGCGCATAATACTGTTGCGCCGGCAAGCGGGAAGGTTTTATCAGGCGGCGTTGAAGCAAATGCCATGCAAAAGCCAAAACAGTTTTTTGGTGCAGCACGAAAAATAGAATTCGGCGGCTCGCTTACAATAATTGCTACAGCATTAGTTGATACGGGTAGTAAAATGGATGAGGTGATATTTGAAGAGTTTAAAGGAACCGGCAATATGGAATTACAATTAGACAGGCGGTTATCAAACCGCAGAATTTTCCCTGCAATAGATATTGTCGCATCTTCCACAAGACGTGACGATCTGCTATTGGATAAAGATGTTCTTAAGCGTATGTGGGTATTGCGCAATCACATGGCAGATATGAATCCCGAAGAAGCAATTAATACGTTGATGAAGAATATGAAGGGCACAAAAGATAATATGGAATTTTTAACCTCAATGAACGGATAAACTTTAAAAAAATACATTATGAAAAAAACCATTATTTATTCAACCCTTTTTTTGCTTTCCCTTTTTACTTCCTGCAGCGAAAGTGCTGAAAAAACGGAAGTGAAAACTGAAAACTCAGGAACGACAGTTAAAGAACCGGTGCCAAACAATATTGTAGATACTTCGAAAAGGACATCGGTGTCTGTAGGTTCGAATGGTGCAGGTGTAAAAAGTAAAAACACAGAAGTAAATGTTGATAAAAACGGGGTTAAAGTAGGCACCAAAAAAGTAAAGGTTGAGATAAACAGATAATTATTTTTCCATAAAAAATTTAACCACTGTTGTAAACAGTGGTTTTTTATTTTTACAAACCCTGTCTTCTTTATTTGCCGTAATGCTAATTGAAAAAATAAATATTGAAGAATTTTTAGAACTGGCGAATCTCTTTCCTGTAATTGATGTTCGCAGCCCGGGGGAATATTTTCATGCACAAATTCCAAATGCATTTTCGATACCATTATTTAGTGATGAGGAAAGGAAAATAGTGGGGACAGCGTATAAGCAGCAAAGCAGGGAGACAGCTATTAAGATTGGGTTGGATTTTTTTGGTGTGAAAATGAAGAAGGTGGTGGAAGATGCAGAAGGAGTAGTTGCCAATTTCCAGGTATCAGTTATCAATGATCCAAAGCCTAAAACCGATAAAGTTGTTCTTATCTACTGCTGGAGAGGCGGCATGCGGAGTGCTGCAATAGCCTGGCTTTTGGATATGTATGGGTTTAAGGTTTATACTTTAGCAGGGGGGTATAAAGCTTTTCGGAATTGGGTACTTGAGCACCTTGAAGAAGAATATAATTTAAAAATTTTAGGAGGGTATACCGGTTCGGGAAAAACATTAATACTTCAGCAATTAAAGAGCAAGGATAATTCTGTTATTGACCTTGAAAAACTTGCGAATCATAAAGGCTCAGCATTTGGTGCTATTGGAGAGAAGCCTCAACCCACACAGGAAATGTTTGAAAACTTATTGGCAATAAAATTAAATGAAGTGTCGGATTCTTCTGGTATTTGGCTAGAAGACGAAAGTCAACGAATTGGAAAACTAATTATTCCAAATTCTTTTTGGGAGAAAATGAGAGAAAGCAAAATATATTTTTTAGATATCCCTTTTGAAGAAAGATTAAATTACCTGGTTACTACTTATGGAAATTTTGAAAAAGAAAAGCTGATGGAATCTATCGAACGTATTAAAAAAAGACTTGGAGGGCTTGAAACAAAGAATGCAAAAAGCTTCTTATCAGAAAATAATATAAAAGAATGCTTCAGCATATTATTAAAATATTACGATAAACTATATCTAAAGGGTCTTCACAACAGAAAAAATTATCAGTCTTTATTAAATATTATCCCATGCCCGGGCGTTAATACTGAGAGTAACGTAAATAAACTGTCACTTCAGGAAGTATGAGGATGTTTTTAATTTTTTTAATACTGCCTTTAAAACTTTTTTCGCAGGATATTGAGGGGGTATGGACAGGCAGCATATATAATGATACAACCCGTAAATATATACCCTATGAAATTGCTATTACTGAAAGTAAAGGAAAGCTGAGCGGGTTTTCACATACCACTTTTATAGGGGAAAATAACACGAAGGAGACCGGAGTTAAGTCATTAAAAATAAAAAAGAAAGGCGATAAGTTACTTATAGAGGATGATGAATTAATTTATAATAATTATACAGAACCTGCTCCCAAAGGTGTAAAGCAATACAGTGTATTAAATGTAATGCAAGGCGATTCAGGACTGCTACTGATAGGCATATTTAATACAAACAGAACAAAAGAATATGCGTCGCTTACAGGAAGTATCCGGCTACAGAAAAAAAATAACTTATCGCAAACCAGGCTAATTCCAAAACTGGATGAATTGAGTATGACAAGCTCACTTTCTTTTATTCAAACTAAGCAAACACAAAAAGATGATGTAGCAAATATACCTGCAAATACAAAGGTTACTCAACCCGCTTTTCAACCAACTCCACAGGAAAAAGGAGTGGCAATTATCTTTTTGCCTGATCTGAAAAAGCAATCACCATCTGCAGGGGATGTTGACATAGAAACCAAACCCTTGCTAATTGCTTTTAAAGAAGACACCATTGACTATAAGGTTGATATTCTTAAAGCAAAAAATATTGTGTCTGTTGAAATACAGAAACCTGAAACCATAAAAGATACTGAAGTACCAACAAAAAAAACAGAACCACTTCCGCAGTCTAAAAAACAAATTGTTACAGCACGTGCCATTATAAATACACAGCCCATTGTTCAACCTAAAAAAGAAGTAACGGTTATTCCGGTAAAGGATGACACAAAACCACTCCCTCAACAACAGCCAAAACAGAAAGAAGCTACCGCTTCTTTATCAAAGTCTCTTAAAAAACCAGATCCGGTTCCTCAATCCAATACCGGAGAAATTATAGTTAATCAGGCACCTGTAAAAAAATCAGGTATGGTTTCTTTATCAATGGAGAAAAGAAATGAACAGATTATTGGGGTGTTAGGACCTATAATTACTTTGAAAGATTTAGCCAAAAGAAAAATTGAAACTATCAAAACCGTTGATTTTAAATCCGACAGCCTTGTATTAACTCTTTATGACAATGGAGTTATTGACGGGGATACAGTAAGTGTTATTTTAAATAGTAAAACAATTATTTCTAAGCAGATGTTAACAGCAAATGCCTTAACTAAAACTATTTACTTAACCTCTGAACTTGGAGATTCTTTACAACTCATCATGTATGCAGAAAACCTTGGAAGCATTGCTCCTAATACAGGCTTGCTTATTATACAGGACGGAGAAGATAGATACGAGATCAGGTTCGCCGGTGATCTTCAAAAAAATTCAGCAATTACTTTACGAAGAAAACAGAATTAAAATTCTTTAATGATCTTTGGGCACTATGACTATTGACCCAATGACCAATAATGTAATAAAGCTTACCCAATATTCACACGGCGCCGGCTGCGGCTGTAAAATTTCTCCAAAAGTTTTAGATGAAATTTTAAAAAGCAACCTTGCGTTGCCGGATAATAAAAATCTTTTAGTTGGTAACAGCAGTAAAGATGACGCAGCGGTTTATGAACTTGAAAATGGAATGGCATTAATATCTACAACAGATTTTTTTATGCCGATAGTGGATGATCCTTTTGAGTTTGGGCGTATTGCAAGCGCAAATGCAATAAGCGATGTATATGCAATGGGAGGAAAGCCAATTGTGGCTATTGCAATATTAGGATGGCCAGTGAATATTTTGCCCCCGGCCATTGCTCAAAAAGTAATTGAAGGAAGCAGGAGTATTTGTAAAGAAGCCAGAATTCCATTGGCAGGCGGACATAGCATTGATTCTCCTGAACCGATTTTTGGCCTGGCAGTTAGCGGACTTGTTGCTGTTGAAAATATAAAGCAAAATAATTTAGCTAAAGAAGGAGATCATATTTTTTTAACCAAGCGGATAGGGGTAGGCATTTTAACCACTGCAGAAAAAAAAGGGATTTTAAAAGAAGAACACAGAGGCATTGCTGCCAAACAAATGATGGAATTAAATAAAGCAGGAGAAATATTCGGAGGAGTTAAGGGGGTGAATGCCATGACGGATGTTACCGGTTTCGGATTACTTGGTCATTTGATCGAAATGGCTGAAGGCAGCAGCTTAGGCGCTGTTATTGATTTTGAAAATGTTCCTTTGATTATTGATGATCTTAAAAATTATGTCGACCAAAAATGTGTACCAGGTGGTACTATCAGAAACTGGGAAAGCTATGGTGATAAGATCGGAGACATTAGTGATTATCAAAAAACAATTTTGGTGGACCCACAAACCAGCGGTGGATTATTAATTTCTGTTGAGGGGGATAGTATCGAAAAAGTAAAACAAATTTTATCTGAACAGGGAATAGAATTTATAAAACCGATTGGGAGGTTTATTAAATCACAGGGAAAAATTATAGAAGTGAAAAATCTATAGCATGTCAAACTATAATAAAAATGAAATTATTAATGCGCTTAATAAAAATGTAAATGCTTTTAATCAAATCATTCTGTCATTAAATAAAGAACAATTTGAAAATACTTCCGGCGGAAAATGGTCGGCCGGTCAAAACCTTTATCATCTGATCCTCGCGATAAAGCCGCTACAATCCGCATTTAGCTTACCAAAATTTATACTGAGTTTTTTATTTGGCAAAGCTAACCGGCAATCAAAATCATATGAAGCTTTAATTGAAAAATATAAATCGAAATTATCAGCTGGCGGAAAAGCTTCCGGCCGCTTTATTCCACAAATAATTTCTTTTAAAAAAAAAGACTTCATTGTAAAGAAATATGATATTCAGAAAGAAAATCTAATTAAAAAAATTAAAAAGCAAAGGGAAGAGGAATTAGATAATTATATTTTGCCGCACCCATTGTTAGGAAAAATAACGCTAAGAGAAATGTTGTTTTTCACAATTTATCATAATGAGCATCATTTGCAAATTGTGAGGAAGAAGGAAGAATAATTTTTAACAGTTAAACAGTAATGAATATTAGCTCCAGTGATATTATTGGAAGTGTTGGTGTATTTATTTTGCTACTTGCTTTTGTATTAAATCTATTGGATAGGCTCTCAGGAAAAAATATAATTTACATCCTGATGAATATTATTGGTGGGGGTTTGGCTTGCTTTGCATCCTACCTCATCCATTATATTCCATTCGTTATTCTTGAAGGCGTATGGACAGTTGTTTCGCTATTTGCATTACTGAGTTATTTTAAAGGCAAATAATTATTTTACCGCCTGGTAAAAACTATCAATCTTCTTTGCTAATTTTTTGTCTTTATCAGTTACAACATCACCAGCATCATGTGTGTTTAACCAGATCTCAACTTTATTATAAACATTTGTCCATAGTGGATGGTGATCCATTTTTTCTGCAGCAAGTGCTACCCTTGTCATAAAGGCAAAAGCTTCAGAAAAGTTTTTGAACTCAAAATTTTTATAGAGTTTATTATTTTCTTCTTTCCACATGTTTTATTTTTTAAATTTAAAAATTGCAATCAAAGTTGTTATTGCGCAAACAGCTAAAACTTTTATTAACATCATACATTAGGGTTTAAAAAATCAAGTGTTGTTTATTTTTGATCTGTTCATTGGTCATCTCAGTGACAAGCTGTACCGCCGGTATAGATTTGATAGAAGCCATTAGAGCAATCACTTCTTCATCCTGAATTATATCGTCTTTTATCAACCATAAAAAATCAAGATGCTTAAATTCAGGAAGCAGGTATTCACCATCGAATTGATTGTTATATAAATAATGCCTGATAGTGCCGCAGTTCTCAGCATATTCATAAATTGAAAAAAAATAATTGCGTTGTCTTTTATTAAGCTGAATTTCTATGCTGTTATTTATTCTGAAATCAAATCTTAGTATCTGGTTAAGATGCCAGCAAAACTGGTAATGTTTAATGGGAGCTACAATACCCAACAGCCTTGTATCCTGGAAGAATTCATCAACTAAAACCTGGTTGTCTATTCGTAGTTTCATAAAAATCAGGAAGGGAAAGCTTTAAAATATAAAGGTTAAAGAAATTTGAAAAAAGTCAATTATAAAAATCAAACCCGCTAAAGATCTGTTGATAATATCTCTTTTCTTAAATCGTAAGGTATAATTAATTGTTCAATTTAATTTTACCGTCAGATCAGAAAATTGTCATCCCAATTACATATCGCTTTAGTAGGAAATCCTAATAGTGGGAAAAGCTCCGTTTTTAATTCTCTTACCGGGTTAAATCAAAAAATTGGCAATTTCCCGTGAGTTACAATTGATAAAAAAACCGGGCTCTCTAATATTTCTGAATCTTTAAAGGCTTATATCATCGATCTTCCGGGTGCTTACAGTTTATATCCCAAAAGGCATGATGAATGGGTATCTTATAAAGTACTGATTGATCAGGATAAAGATGTATCGGCTGATGTTTTTCTGTTTATTGCCGATGCATCTAATTTAAGGCGAAACCTTTTGTTCTGCTCGCAGCTTATCGACCTGAAAAAGCCCGTGGTTGTAGCGCTTACTATGATGGATATTGCACGAAAAAAAAATATTCAGATAGATATTGCCGGACTTGAAAGAGAGTTGGGTATCCCGATAATCCCGGTAAATCCGAGAAAAAATAAAGGAATAAAAGAATTAAAAAAAGCAATAGAGCAAGCGGCAGAGAATCTACATAAAACTCCCGCACGGGATTTTATTGATAGTAACACATTTGCTCCGGAAGCAATTAAAGAAATCCATAATCGCTTCGCAGGATTTAGCGATTATCGTGCTATTCACTATTTGATAAATCATGAAAATTTTGATCTGGATAAAGCAACACAGGATGTGATTGAAAGTATAGGGATCAAAAATAAATTTAATCCAACCAAAACACAGGCAGAAGAAATTGTGCAGCGCTATGGGCGCATAAAACATATTATGCATCAAACCATTGTTGAGGCTGATCCGTTGCAAAAAGCACTATTCACCGAAAAGCTTGATGATATTTTATTGCATCGCACATGGGGGTATGTAATATTAATTACAGTGCTTTTCTTGTTGTTCCAAAGTATATTCTGGATGGCGCAATATCCTATGGATGCGATTGAATGGAGCTTCGCTAAACTTGGAGGATATCTCGGCAACACACTTTCCCAGGGCTGGTTTAGTGATGTTTTAATAAATGGTGTATTGGCGGGGCTTAGCGGAATAATGATTTTTATTCCACAAATAATGATCTTATTTGGACTGATAACATTGTTGGAAGACACAGGATACATGGCAAGGATAAGTTTCCTTACGGATAAGCTTATGAGAAAAAGCGGATTGAATGGAAAAAGTGTTATGCCCATGATCAGTGGACTTGCATGTGCTGTACCGGCAATTATGAGTGCAAGAAATATTGAAAATAAAAAGGAAAGATTGCTCACTATAATGTGTACCCCGCTAATGAGCTGTAGCGCACGGCTGCCTGTTTATACAATTCTGATAGCACTAATAATTCCAAAGCAATTATATTTTGGGTTTTTAAGTTTGCAGGGGCTTGTAATGATGGCTTTGTATTTATTGGGTACTGTAATGGCGTTGTTTACAGCATATATATTTAAGTGGTTTATTAAAAGTATTGAAAAAAGTTTTTTTATTTTGGAATTACCCGTATACCGCGGACCACGATGGAAAAATGTTTTTTATACTATGGTTGAAAAAGCAAAGGTGTTTGTTTTTGATGCGGGTAAAGTTATTATGGTTATCAGTTTGCTATTGTGGGTATTAAGCAGTTATGGACCTAAAAAAAGAATGAAAGAAGCAAGTTCGAAGTACGAAACACTGGCAACAATAGACCCTTCCCAGGCAGTTCGATACAATAAAGAAAAAAAAACAGCCCTCCTCGAAAATTCTTATGCAGGTATTTTAGGTAAGAGTATTGAACCGGTTATAACACCCCTGGGCTATGATTGGAAAATTGGAATTGCCCTGATTACATCCTTTGCAGCACGGGAAGTTTTTGTGGGAACAATGGCCACGTTATATAGTGTTGGAGAAGATAAAGACAAGGACAATACTACTCTCCGGCAAAAAATGAAGGCAGCTGTCAGGTCCGATGGTACTAAAGTTTATAATGTAGCAACCGGGCTTTCATTACTTGTATTTTATGTTCTCGCTATGCAATGTATGAGCACCCTTGCTGTCGTAAAAAGAGAAACCCGAAGCTGGAAGTGGCCAATAATACAATTTGTTTATATGACGGCGCTTGCATATGTTATGAGCTGGATAGTGTATACTATTTTTAGATAAAAGATATTTTTTCTCATGGCTTAGGAAAAATAATAGCAACTTTTAAAACAATTCTATGAACAGAAAAGATTTTATAAAGAATACCGGCATGGCGGCGGCATCGGTTGCCGTATTGCCAACAGGTAATTTGTTTGCTTTAGCCGCAGACCCAAAAGTAAAAATTGCGATAATAGGTGTTGGTCTTCGGGGTCAAAATCATCTTGACATTATATTAAGAAGAGATGATATAGAATTGGTAGCCATTTGCGATATTGATGACCGGATGCTTACCAACTCTAAAGAAAGGATCACCAAAAGCGGAAAAAAAATGCCACAAATTTTTACAGGTGATCTGTATGCATGGAAGAAGATGCTGGAAATAAAAGGGCTGGAGGCTGTTATTATTGCCACACCGTGGGAGTGGCATAAGGAAATGATCATTGGTTCATTGGAAGCCGGTATTAAATATGTAGGTACTGAAGTGATGCTGGGCATTACCCTACAGGATCATTGGGATGTGGTTAAAGCAGCAGAAAAACACAAGGCTCATGTAATGATGTTGGAGAATGTTTGTTACCGACGTGATGTGATGGCTGTATTAAATATGGTGAGGCAGGGTTTGTTTGGTGAAATGATACACTTACAGGGAGGTTATCAGCACGATTTAAGAGAAGTGAAATTTAACGATGGAACAAAAGCGTATGGTGGTGGTTGTGAAATAGGCGATAAAGCATGGACTGAAGCCCGGTGGCGAACACACCATTCTATTTATCGGAATGGTGATTTATATCCCACCCATGGCATAGGCCCCATTGCACATTACATAAATATCAACCGTGGCAATCGGTTCACTAATTTATGTTCCTTCTCTTCAAAAGCCAGGGGACTGCACAATCATATTTTAAAAACCTGCGGTCAAGAGCACCCTAACGCTAAAATCAATTTCAAGTTGGGTGATGTAGTAACAACATCTATCAATTGTGCTAATGGTGAAACTATTTTATTGCAGCACGATACCAATCTTCCCCGTCCGTATTCTTTAGGGTTCCGTGTACAGGGAACTGATGGTTTGTGGATGGATGTAAATAAAAGTATTTATATAGAAGGTAAATCACCCTCACCTCATCAATGGGATGCAGCTAAAGAATGGCTGGATAAATATGATCATCCTTTATGGGCAAAGTGGAGCAAGGAAGCACAAGGCTCTGGTCATGGGGGTATGGATTTTTATGTGATCCATTCATTTATTGAATCCATCAAACGTAAAGTGGCAACTCCGATGGATGTATATGATGCTGCCGCATGGAGTGCCATCACACCATTGAGTGAGCAATCTATCGAACTCGGAAACGAAACAGTGGAGTTTCCTGATTTTACAAATGGGCAATGGATGTACCGTAAACCAGTGTTTGCTTTTAATGATGAATATTAAAGTGAGTAGTGAGTGGTGAGTTGAAGAGCAGATTTTTTTCAGAAAAGGATTTAACCCACTCACCATTCGCCACTTACCAAAAAAACAATCATGCCACATTCTGTATTGCCAGCATTTGGGTTTAAGGAAGAATTAATTAAACTGGAAACCTTCGGAAGTGGATTGATCAATAACACCTGGAAAGTTATAACGCCTGAAAAGGAATATATTCTTCAGCGGGTTAATCATACTCTTTTTAAACAACCCAACGATATTGCCAATAACATCAGTTTGATCGGCGCTTATCTCAGAAAAAACCACCCGGGCTATAAATTCGTTTCTCCTGTTACTTCCAGCGATGGGGAGGAGATGATTTACCAGAAAGGGGAAGGCTATTTCCGGATGTTCCCCTTTGTACCGGGTTCGCATTCTAAAGACGTGGTGGAAACTCCGGAGCAGGCTTGCGAGGCGGCTACCCAATTCGGAAGATTTACCCGGTTGCTCAGAGGCATTAATATCTGTCAGCTAAAAATTACTATTCCTTTTTTTCATGATCTTACCCTGCGCTACCAACAGTTTTTACTGGCTTTGAAGAACGGCAATAAGCAACGTATCCATGAATCAAAAGCGTTGATCAAGACACTTTCTGCCCATGCTGATATTGTAACGGAATATGGATACATCAAAGCCAACCCGGAATTCAAACTGCGGGTTACGCATCACGATACCAAGATCAGTAATGTATTGTTCGACTCAACAGGCAAGGGCCTTTGTGTTATTGACCTTGATACAGTAATGCCCGGTTATTTCATCAGTGATGTAGGAGATATGATGCGGACTTATCTGTCACCGGTAAGCGAAGAAGAAAAGGATTTTAGCAGGATAGAATGGAGGGATGAATTTTATAAGGCGATTGTGAAGGGTTATTTCACCGAGATGAAAGATGAGTTGACGGAAACAGAAAAAAAGCATTTTTTCTATGCCGGCAAATTCATGATTTATATGCAGGCTGTCAGGTTTCTGACAGATCATTTCAATAACGATGTGTATTATGGCGCAAAATATCCCGGTCATAACCTGGTAAGGGCTGGTAACCAGGCGGTGCTGCTGCAGCGATTGCTGGAAAAAGAGGCTGTGCTTTCTGGGTTCCAGGATAAGTGACTAAAATTATATGAAGAAAAAACAATTCTGGGTACCGGTGGTCTCGGATACATCGGTTCGCATATACCGGTAGAGCTATCTGCGCAGGCTTTGATGTGGTGATAGTTGATAATCTCAGTAAAACCGATTGTAAAGAGCCTTATACATGCATTGATGTAAAATGTGTTAGTTTCCTGGTTATTTCTTCAACCCTAACTTGTGACCGCTAATTGCAAAATACAGAATGAACAGGTAGCAGGGAACCATGATCCAGTAAGCTTGTTGCAGGCCAATAGATTCTCCAAGCGATGCCCATAGCTTTGGCAGCAAAGCGCCACCGGCAATACCTACAATTAATAAAGCCGAAGCAGTTTTGGTGAATTTGCCTAAGCCATTAATGGCTAAGGGCCAGATTGCAGGCCATACCAATGCATTTGCCAAACCAAGGATGGCAATGAAAAAAACTGAAGTGGTACCACTGGTGAAAATGGCGCCTAATGAAAATAGAATACCTAGTATGGCAGAAAACTTTAAAGCCGTTGATTGAGAAATGTACCTGGGTATTGTAAAAATGCCGATAAGATAACCGACCAGCATTCCAATCATAGTATAAGTAGTGAAATTTTTTGCTGTATCTAAACTTATGCCAAGCGAATTGCCGTAAAGTGGTATTGTGTCACCAGCCAGCACTTCCACGCCTACATAAAGAAACAGGGTAACAAAGCCAAGCCATAAATAAGGATAGCTGAAAATACTTTTACGGTTGACGACTGAAGAAGAATTATCTGCTTCATCTTCACCTTCCGCTTTTATTTCCGGTAGTGTTGAAAAATAAATAAATACCGCCAGCGCAACAAGCACTATAGCAATGATGATATAAGGAACAACAACTTTTGAAGCAAGTGCATTCAGTTCAACCGCTTTTTGAGCTGTATCCATGCTAAGCAATTTTTCCTGTAGGGCATCCACATTATTAAGCATGATAGCCCCCATGATCAAAGGAGCAATAGCACCGGCGCCTTTATTACATATCCCCATGATGCTGATCCGTTTGGCAGCGCTTTCAATAGGCCCAAGAATAGTGACGTAAGGATTGCAGGCTGTTTGCAACAAGGCAAGGCCAGTGCCTATGACAAACAATCCCAACAAGAATATACTATAGGTTCTGCTATTGGCAGCAGGAATAAAAAGTAAAGCACCAATAGCCATGACAATTAAACCCAGCACCATACCTTTTTTAAACCCGATTTTTTTCAAAACCCAGGAAGAAGGAAATGCCATAACAGCATAAGAAATATAGAAAGCAAAAGTTACCAGCATAGCTTCTGATGTGGTAAGCTCACAGGCAATTTTTAAATAAGGAATCAGCGTTCCGTTGGCCCATGTAACAAATCCAAAAAGGAAGAATAGGGCGCCAATAATCAGCATTGGCATAAAATAAGTTTGCCTGTTACTTGCAGGTGCGGGGATCGTCAGGGATTGTTGCTGCATGCAGTTACACTTTATTAAGCATTGAAAATAATCAAATATGCCCTGAAACAGGCGTCAATCGTTTGCGCAATGTCGCAATTGTATAGTCATGAACAGCAATATTATTTACTTCACTTAATGAGAAGGTACAACTGTAACGGCGGAAAAGTAAAATTTCTACCAATTCACAACCGTTGCGATCCTGCTTTTTACCTGCGGATAAATTCGTTGAGAAAGCCGATCTAAAATATCTTCTTTACGTGGAATTTGATAATTGTTGTTGTTGAGTAATGCATAATCATTACTGCTTAAAGCTCTTGAATCACCGGAGTAAGTTGCATATTCTTCCTGCCAGTTAAACTGATCATTGTATCGTTGAGTTGTTATATTTCTCCCCGTATTTACATCCGTTATTCTTACTTCCATATCACCCGAGGCAGTGAAATATTTTTTTATAATATGTAGTGTTGCACTAACTGTTTGGTAATGAACTTTACCGGAAGTATCTCTCGAGGTTTCAATTTGCCTGCTTATATTCCGGGAATATTGATTGCTCATGGGCTGTGGAATATTTAAGTACAGCCATGTAAGATCAACCTCCCAATCAGGATGAATGTTTTCTCTTCTTGCTTCCCAGTCGGTATAAAATTGTGCAGGTGATGATTTATTATAACTTCCCCCAAGATCGCTTACCAAACTTCTTTGAAAATAATCGTTGTTGAAATTGTTTCCATAATTGTCCCATCCCATGCTGTTGTAAAAAAATGTATTGTCTCTAACAGGATTAATAACAACTTTTACAACGCTGTTTTCGTAAGCAATATTTATTTGCTGCCGTACATCTTTATACCCGGTTACAAATTCATTGGCTTTTTTAAAAGCATAATATGCATTTCTTGCAGATTGCTTATCACCATTATTTAAATCAGAGATACCGAGAGCGTAATAGGCTTCTGCCCCATTTTGTTTTGCGGTTTGTAATTCCGAAGTATAGGATAGAGCATTAATTAATTTTGCGGCTGTGGCTGATTTAGAAATAACTTCAGATAATTCTTTTAAAGCTTCATATTCTTTAACCATCTTAATCCAGCGATCCGGTTCAGTTAAAGTATTGTACACTTCAATTTTATCAAGATGACTTTTTGCCGCTTCGTTATATAAGTTTGTGAGTGTATTTTTTAGTTCTGTGTTAGATGGACGTTTATCAAGTTTTTTTATCACACTAAATAAAGCCTTATCCTCTGAGGTTTTTGGGATGCTCTTACTCACACTACAGGATGCAAATAAAAAAGTAACAACAGATAGATATATGTAAATGTGTTTCATGTTGTTGGTTTATACTTCAATTTACATAAAGCAATTACTACTTCATTACAATAAATAGTTATAAAGAACACCACGTTTAAAAATTAACAACATTATTATTTTTCCCAAAGTGGTTCCATAATAGTTTTGAAAGTTTCCGGGTAAGTACCCATGCTTCATTGGTTTTATTCCAGCTTTTGTCTTTATTGTTTTTTGTGCAAATAGAAAATATATAAGGATTTTTGGCCGCCATTACCAATAAGGTTTCATTTCTTGATTCATCAACCGCGCCACTTTTAGCAGCCACAAATATGGTTGAAGGAATTTGAGAGATCGCTTCTTCATCCCAATAATCTCTACCCATTAACCGAAGCATTTTTTGTGAAGCGCTGTCACTGACAACTTCATTGTGGTAAATTTTTTCAAAGAGATAAACCATTTCATGAGGGGTTGTTTGTCCCCACCCAAACTGTGTTCTGTTGGCTTCTCTTCCCGGCGTTCTTGAGTTAACTCTTGTATATTTAAATCCTAAACTATCCAGTATTTCGTTTATTCTTTTACCACCCCCTGCTAAACCTTGCAGCCATAAGCTGGCTGTATTGTCACTCATGGTTAGCATCAGCATAACAACTTTACTCAATTCTATCTGTTCATTATTTTTAAATGAGCCTAATATATCAACACCGGCATACAATAATGAATCTTTATAAGTTAGAGTTTGATGATATTGTAGTTCTCCTTTGTTCATCTTATCCATTACCCCTATCAAAAGGGGGATCTTAACCATACTGGCTGTAGGAAATATTGTATCAGCATTAATGGAGACAATCTTATTTGTCCTGAGATTTTTTACGTATACTCCAATCTCTCCGTTAAAACCTTTCAACAATAATTCAATTTGTCTTTGCAGGGGCTTATATACTTTTTGACTTTGTCCGATACAAATTGAATTATTTCCAACTAATAAAATGCAGAATAAAAGCAACCTCATTAAAATAGATTTTTTTAAAAATAACTCAAATAAATCAGGTTTTTAACCACCGTCCATAAAATTATTCTGCCATTTATCCAATTAATCTCAAAGATCTTTAAACTCTAAAACACCATATAATCAATACAGGTAAGGGTTTCACCAATAGTCGTATTTTACACTACCAGCTACTATAAAAAATATGGTATTATGTATTACATAGTATTAAAATAATTATTATCTTTGTTTAAGAAATTAAGAAAAACAGATTTAAAAACACACGTTATGAATATAGATAACACAGCAAGCCAAATGAGAAAAGGGGTATTGGAATTCTGTATTCTTTCAGTAATAAAATTGGGCGAGGCGTATCCTTCAGATATCATTGATAAAATGAAGGCGGCTAATCTTAATATTCTGGAAGGAACACTTTATCCACTTCTTACCCGGTTAAAGAACGCAGAATTTTTAACCTATCGCTGGGTGGAAAGTAATAGCGGACCCCCAAGAAAATATTTTACCCTAACAGAAAAAGGAGCAGCATTTTACCAGGAACTGGAAGCAACGTGGCAGGAACTTGCTAATGCTGTAGAAATGATAACCTCTGATAAAACTTCAACCAAACCTTCAACTTCAACAAACCAATAAATACAACTGAGATGAAAAAAGTAATAAATATAAATTTCCAGGGGCGGGTGGTTCCAATTGAGGAAACCTCTTACGACCTGCTGAAACAATATACCGATAGCCTGAGAATTTATTTTGCAAATGAAGAAGGCCGGGATGAGATAATTAATGATATTGAAAGCCGCATTGCAGAACTTTTTCAGGAGAAAATAAAAAATGGCGCAACCTGTATTACAGATGATGACGTTAATGCCATTATTAATAACATTGGTCGTCCGCAGGATTTGGCTGATGCAGACAGTGCATCAACTGATAGTTCTTATACTAATAAAGAGCAGGATTTTAAAGGAGCCTATCAGCAAACTCCCTTTACATCAGGTAAAAGGCTTTATCGTGATGCCAACAATAAAATACTTGGTGGCGTGTGTAGCGGTATCGCGGCATATTTTAATATAGAACCAATAATTGTAAGGCTGGTATTCATTTTCTCAGGCATAGGCTTTTTAGCATACATATTATTATGGGCTTTTGTACCCAGCAGTACTGCAGTACAAAATGGAGTGCGGAAAAGAATGTATAGAAATCCTGACAACAAAATCATTGCGGGTGTTTGCAGTGGCATTGCCAGTTATTTTAATATTAATGTGTGGATACCCAGAATTTTATTTTTGATTCCTTTTGTATCATTCTTTTTTAAATGGGCGCATATCGGACCGCTTTCATTTCCGCAATTTATAAGTTTCTCATTTAGTCCCGGAGCATTACTTATCTATATCATTCTTTGGCTGGTAATTCCGGAGGCAACCACAACTTCAGAAAAATTAGAAATGAAAGGAGAAAAGGTTGATCTGGATTCAATTAAAAATTCTGTAAAAGAAGAAATGAAAGGAGTAAAGGAAAGATTAAACGTAATAGGAAAAGAAGGAGCCGAGATTGGTAAAAGAATGGGAGATGAATTTTCTTATGCAGCCAAACGTACAAGAACATCCTTAGGAGATATTATTGTTGTACTGCTTAAGATATTTGTATACTTTATTGCAGGTACATTAGCCCTTACTCTATTTGGATTTGCTATTGCGGCAACCGGTATATTTCCTTTTAAAGATTATTTAATTAAAGAAGGATGGCAAAACCTTTTTGCCTGGGGCACACTATTATTCTTCATTTATGTTCCTGTAATTGCAATTATTACCTGGCTTATTAGGCGAATAGCTAAAATTAAAAGCAACAGTAAAATGATGAGGATTGGGTTTATAAGCTTATGGATATTAGGATGGGTATGTTTTATAAATCTTATTGCAGCTGTTAGTAAAGATTTCAAAAGCAGGAATAATGTAAACGAGGAAAAAATAGAACTTATTAACCCTGCAGCACAGATGATGGAAGTAGCATATCATCCTTCGGCAAGATATAGCCGTTTTAGAATGCAACCTTTCGGTAGTATTATTGAAGATACTGCGTATATAGAAAATGTTAACGTAAGAATTATTAAATCACTTAATGACAGTTTCCAGGTTACCGTATCCAAATTTGTAAACGGACGTACGAGGCAATACGCTGATACGCTGGCTTCCCTTATAAATTATAATGTTACACAAAGAGACTCTACATTATTAATCGACAGAGGGGTCCCCATTACTGAACAGGATAAATTCAGAAATCAGCATGTTACAATTACAATTGCAGTACCTGTAGGCAAGCGAATTAAGATTAATAACAAAGTTGGCTGGGGAAGTTCAGAACATTTTCAATTTCCATGGACCGAAGATTCAAATGATTTTGATTGGGACTCAGAAAGTTTTTCATGGTATCAGCACCAAGGTGAAGAATTAATTATGGAGGAAGAGGGATTATACACTTTAGATGGAAAACCTGCCTACGAAAGTGGGGGGCGTAAAAGAACGTATTACAAAAAAGTTGGACCAAATAAAATAAAGGTAACTGTAGATGATGAAGACGAAGATAGAAGAAATAACAGTACAAGTGATGATCCGGGTTATAGATATGACAGAACCATTGATTCATTAAAAATCATCAGGGAAAAAGAAGTGAAAAGGATTAAAGATTCTTTGCAAAAGCAAAAAGAAGAGTTGGAACGAAAGCTGGAAAAAATGGATCAAAATCCAAGCGCTGATGCTTTTAGAAAATATGATTTCGTTCTCAGCATATAATTTACCACACTCCTTTGATGAGGGATTGGGTGAGGTTAAAGATCGTTTCAATAGTTAAGTTGAAGTTGAAACAAAGCGAGGGCTCTTGCGAAAGCAGGAGCCTTTTTTGATTAGGAGGTTCTAAACCAGGATTTGGGGGGATTAAAAGATTAATACGAATTTTTTTTTCCTTTAATCCAAAAAATCTACCCAAATCGTGGTTCAGACAATTCACACATTATATTTGCACACTAAAATTTCTTTATGAAAAATACTCCCTTTACACAAAAGCATATTAACTCCGGAGCAAAGATGGCAGAGTTTGCAGGATACAATATGCCTATCAGCTATACAGGCATAAATGATGAGCATGCAGCCGTACGTAATAATGCCGGTGTGTTTGATGTGAGCCACATGGGAGAATTTATTTTGAAAGGAGAAAATGCATTGGATCTAATTCAAAGAGTAACAAGTAACGATGCATCAAAATTAATTGCAGGTAAAGCCCAATACAGTTGTTTACCTAATGATAAGGGCGGAATAATAGATGACCTTATTGTTTATTGCATTGAAGAAAATAAGGTTTATATGCTGGTGGTAAACAGCAGTAATATTGAAAAAGACTGGAAATGGATAAGCATTCATAACAATAAAAATGTTGAGATGCACAACATTTCTGATAAAACCTGTTTGCTTGCAATACAGGGACCTAATGCTACAAAGATTTTGCAACCGCTTACGGAGATTGACATCATGAATTTAAAGTATTACACATTTGTAAAAGGGAAATTCGCCGGCATTGATAACGTATTAATTAGTGCAACCGGTTATACCGGTTCAGGCGGGGTTGAAATTTATTTTGAAGATAAAGATGGCGCAGCAGATAAAATATGGGATGCAATTTTTGAAGCCGGCACTCCCCAGGGATTAAAGCCAATTGGTTTAGGCGCAAGAGATACGCTGCGTTTGGAAATGGGTTATTGTTTATATGGAAACGATATTGACGATACCACTTCCCCTTTGGAAGGGGGGCTTGGATGGATAACAAAATTCACAAAAGATTTTACAGCGAAAAACATTTTGGAAAAACAAAAAGCAGAAGGTGTTACACAGAAATTAGTGGGAATTGAAATGGTGGAAAAAGGGATTCCCCGGCATGATTATGAAATAAAAGATCATATGGGTGCTGCCATTGGCAGGGTAACCAGCGGCACACAATCACCATCACTTGGTAAAGCAATTGCAATGGGATATGTAAATACTGTGTATTCGCCGATCGGCCAACAGGTGTATGTAAAAGTTCGAAATAAATTATTAACTGCCACAGTGGTTAAAATGCCTTTCGTGTGAGAACTTTGTAAAGTTTCCGGTTCTAAAAATGAACATTAATGCAATAACTTTGTAATATGACGACCATTACTGTAAATACGGATAATGAAAAGGATTTAAAGAAATTGCAGAAGCTGGCGGCAAGCAATGGCTGGCAGATTTCTTATACCAAAGACGCTGTGGATGTATTAAGGAATAGTAATAAAGAAAAAAGAAAACATCTTTTTGATTTGATGGAAGCTTGTTCTAAAAACGGGGGCTTAAAAAGTTTTGGTGATAACCCAGTGGCATGGCAAAGAGAACAAAGAAAAGATAAAAGATTATACGGACGATAAAATGGTTATTGACAGCAACATTATAATTTATGCAGTTAAAACCGGGAAACAAAAATCTCCGGTTTTTTCTTTCTGACAATTTTATTATATGCAGTCAGATAAGCATTCTTGAAACGCTTGGATATCATTTATTGTTAGAAGAAGATAAAAAATATCTTGAAGATTTTTTTCAGGAGATTCATACAGTGAAAGTTGATATGCCGGTTATAATGCTGGCTACAGAATTGAAACAGAAAAATAAAATGTCCGTAAGTGACTCTATAATTGCAGCCACAGCTTTGTACTACAATTTCCCCCTCGTACCCAATGATGAAGATGATTTTAAAAACATTGACGAACTCCAAAAATCATTAATCCCTTTATTTCAACCCCTAAAAATCTCAAACCTGAAATCACAAACCTCAACAAAACCATCTCTTTACACCTCTTTATCTCCTGCACTTTTAAATTTATATGAAGTAAGCACAAGTATAGTTGTAATAATTGATGTATTACGGGCAACTTCAACCATCGCTGCTGCACTAAATAATGGCGCAAAAAGCATCATCCCGGTTGATAGTATTGCAGAATGTATAAAGGTGGGCAAACAAATGGAAGTAATAACTGCAGGCGAAAGGGATGGAAAGATCGCAGAAGGATTAGAGTATGGTAATTCGCCATTTACATATCCTAAGGAATTTATTACAGGAAAGACATTAGTGCTTACCACAACTAATGGAACAAAGTTGCTTCATATGGCACTTGCAGAAAATGCAAAAGCAATTATCACAGGCTCATTCCCTAATTTATCTGCAGTTTGTAACTTTATTGTTGAGCAACAGAAAAACGTAATTCTCGCATGTGCTGCATGGAAGGATAGAGTGAATCTGGAAGATACTTTGTTTGCAGGCGCTGTTATTAACCGTGTTAAAGAAAATTTCTCTATCAATTGTGATGCATCTAAAATTGCAGAGGCATTATATAATGAAGCAAAAGATGATCTGTATGAATTTATGAAAAATAAAGACGCATCACATTATCATCGCCTTACCAATTTCGGACTTGAAAAAGATATTCGCTATTGCCTTACCATAGATGTTGATAATGTTTTACCCCTGTATGAGGAAGGAAGATTGATTTCAAAAAAATTTTAGCGCTTTGTGTACACCTACATCTTAGGATAAATAATACGTTAAAACCCCTCCCTTTAGGGAGGATTTAGAAGGTTTGTTCCTGATGAATTTCAAAAAAACATTTTATAAAATCACACACTGGGAAACCTGGCCTTACCGGGTAAAATACATTCCCCTAATACCTGCATGGCTGTGGTATTGCCTTCGCTCCGGCTCATGGTGGTTCTTCACTTCATCCAACCCCTCCTTAACATTCGGAGGTTTTGAAGGCGAAAGAAAAAGGGAAATGTATGATCAGTTACCAACGGGAAGTTATCCGAAAAGTATTTATATCTCCCCGACAAGAACCTTTGATGAAGTTGAAAGGCTTGTTATTTCCAATAACTATCAGTATCCATTTGCTGTAAAGCCCGATGTAGGAACAATGGGTTTTATGTTTAGAAAAATTGATAACATTGATCAGCTAAAAAAATACCATAAAAAAATGCCTTCGGATTATATTATCCAGGAATGGATTACATATCCGCTTGAGGTAAGTGTGTTTTATTATCGGTTCCCTCATCATCAAAGTGGTACTATAACCGGATTTATTAAAAAAGAATTTTTAAGTGTAAAGGGTGATGGAAGGTCAACCCTATGGCAATTGATACAGAATTATGATCGTGTGCAATTCAGGCTGGAAGAAATTAAAGCGAAACATGAGTATACATTAAACGACATCATACCTGAAGGCAAAATTTATATTTTGTCTCATGCTTTAAACCTTAGCCGTGGAGGAAAACTTGTAAGCCTTGAGCATGAAAAAGATGAACGGTTATTAAAGGTATTTGATGGACTTAGTCTTTACGCAAAACATTTCTATTATGGGCGTTACGATATAAAATGTAATTCGGTAGAGGAATTGAAAGAAGGAAAATTTTTTTCTATTCTTGAATATAATGGTAGTGGTGCAGAGCCGCATCATGCGTATGGAAAAGGCAACACATTATGGCAGGCGCATAAAATATTTCTCCACCACTGGAAAATTTTATATCAGATCTCCAGATACAATCATAAGCAGGGAATACATTACTGGGATTATAAACGTGGCTGGAATTTTTTAAAGACAGCAAGAAAGGAATATAATATGCTTAAAAAAATTGACGCTGAAACAGAATTGTAATAGTAATAGTTATTTTTAATAAGTTCATAGGGTTATTACGGCACACTTTTTAGACATATCAATTTATGGCTGTAAATGAATACATCGAAATTGATAAGCAAACGATTATTGACGAGTATTTGTCTTTCCTGGATGCAAAAGAGTTTCCGTGTATTGCAGCAAAGGCAGCACTTGGCAGGCAACATGTAAAGTGCATGGTCGCGGGTAACATGGCTTGCCCAAAAGATGATGCAGATATTCTACAATTTTTATACAGGTTTGTGGATGAGTACAGGGGGTCTAAAGAATTTTATCATAGTGCGGCAATTATATTTGCAGGTCCGCAAATTTATAGCGAAGTAATGTTTGATACATTATTATGGCAGCGGTTACAGGCATTCAAAAATTTGGATGCTGAAAAGTATAATCACGATGACCGGGTAGACGAAGATACCTCTTCGGCAAAATTCAGTTTTAGCATTAAAGAAGAAGCTTTTTATATTATTGGTCTTAATCCTGTGAGTAGCAGGCTGGCACGCCGGTTCAGATATCCGACATTAGTGTTTAATCCACATCAGCAATTCGAAGAGTTGAGAGCAACTGCTAAATATGATATGATGAAGAATGTTGTAAGAAAACGTGATGTTGCATATTCAGGTTCAATAAATCCAATGCTTCAGGACTTTGGCGAATCATCTGAGGTGTATCAATACAGCGGGCGTAAATATGATGATACCTGGCAATGTCCTTTAAAGTAACTAATGCAGAAACTAAACATAATTCCTCCCCGCAGTGGTGTTTCATTTATTTTAAAGAAAGATCATCGCCTTAAAATTGTTGATATTGAAGGCGAACAGGTTTCAGATTTTATATGTTACAATCTTCATGATAAAGCAGAATATCTTTCTGGGGGCAGAACTATAGATTATGCTGAAACAATTTATTTAACAAAGGGACATCTATTTTACTCAAACCGGAGTAATGTTATGTTTGAAATGATTGAGGATACTGTTGGTAAACATGATTTTTTACTTACACCATGCAGTGCAGAAATGTTTAAAATAATTTACGGGCATACCGAACCCCACCGGGGTTGTTTTGGAAATCTTTGCGAAGCACTTAATGAATATGGAATTACTCCGGATAATATCCCAACCTGTTTTAATATTTTTATGAATGTACCCGTTGATGGTAAAACTGGAAAAATTTCTGTACTTCCCCCTATAAGCAAAGCCGGAGACCATGTTATTTTGGATGCAAAAATGGATTTGCTGGTTGGTATTACGGCGTGTTCGGCAGGAATGAGCAATAATTATTCGTTTAAGCCTATAGGCTATCAAATAGAAAAATAACTTTGATAGTTATTTTGTCAAGTGTCAGTAGATTTAAGTGCTGTGAGTAAAGAATGTTATGCGTAAAAAATTGATGCTCAAATAAAAATGAGATTAGTATACCTAAGTGTCAAATGTTTTTTATTATATTTAGACTGCCAATTAGGGAATTCCCTCATTAAAACTAACATTTACTAAACTTATTTATTTTGGCAACCGTATCAAAGAAAGCTAGCCCCCTTAATAACAAACTTATATTAGGAAACCTTAAGGAAATCGGGTTGCACGTAGCAGATCATATTGATGCGATGCTTGCCTATTGGGACAAAAACCAGGTTTGCAGGTTTGCTAATAACGCCTATTTGGAATTTTTTAAAAAATCGCGTAAGGAATTGGTTGGAAAAATAACCATGAAAGAATTTAAGGGCATTTACTATGAGGATAATATCCCTTTCATAAAAAAAGTGCTTAAAGGCAAAAAACAAGTTTTTGAACGTCAAATGCTATCGCCAGCAGGGGGAAAGCGATATATTGTGCTTAAGTATTATCCTGATTTTGATAATGGAGAGGTAATAGGATTTTTTATGCATGCTGAAGATATAACGCCCATAAAAAAACTCCAGGCGAGAGTGCTTGAATTAGAGAAAACAAAGAAAAGGACAGTTCTTAGGTCTCTAATTGAAACACAGGAAAGGGAACGTGAATTTATAGCCCACGAGTTAAGAGACAATATTAATCAAACGCTTGCTTTCTGTAAAATGACATTGGCAAATGTAAGTGCAGGCATAACTCAGAATATTCATAAGGTAATTGATGATCTAAATGAATTAGGCTTAAAGCTATCGCCAAGTATTATCAGCATGATGGGTTTTTGTGCAGGTGTTACAGAATATATTCATAGTTTTCAAAGTCTTCACCCGGCTGAAATAGATTTTAAATGCGTGAACAATTCAATTGATGACCTATCTATCAATGATAAGCTATCAATTTTCCGGATAATACAAGATTACTTATTGATCCTTGCATCTAAGCCTGAAATAAATAATATAATCATTTCAGTTGATTTCCTCCCTTCAAAGCTTAGTTTACGCATGAGTCATAACACTCCTGACTTTCTTTTACTGAAGAATAGTAATGAGTTTAAAGATATTGAGAACAGGATTGATTATTACGGTGGTACGTGGCAGGAATTTAAAAGCAAAAAGGAAATGGTTTTTTTAGTTAATCTGAAAGAGGTATCTATAAAAAAACTAAATAATTCAAAAACAGTTATTTAATAAAGTCATTGTATCAATTCTGTAGTTGTTCTCCAGACCAACCTTTTAAATCAATTAAGTGGTGTTATTTTTTTACTTTTTATCATGGGATATAATAATGTAGATTTATCTGAATTCTTCACATAAGTCTCCCCGTTGGAAAGATATAAAGGCTTCAATTAGATACATGAGTACATCCACTCTTTCAAGATCCCTGGGTTTAAAACTTGTAGTAGTTGTAGTTATAGGTAATATTATTGGTTCCGGGGTATATAAAAAAGTAGCGCCAATGGCGGCAGAGCTCCATTCATCGGGATGGGTGCTGATAGCGTGGGTGCTCGCAGGTATTATTAGTTTATTTGGCGCATTGTGCAACGCAGAGGTTGCAGGTATTTTAGCAGATACCGGCGGAGAATATGTTTATTATAAAAAAATATACAACCGGTTCTTTGCTTTTATGTTTGGCTGGAGTTTGTTTACGGTTATTCAAACAGCAGCCATATCAGCACTGGCATATTTATTTGCCCAATCGCTTAACAGCATTATTCATTTGCCACCGCTACTTCCTTCTTTAGCAACAATAAATGTTGGCGAAGTATTTTATCCATTTGCTGACCTTAATGTAAAACTCACTGCCATTGTTCTTATTATAATTCTTACATGGATAAATTCAAAGGGAATAAAAACCGGGGCGGGTGTAAGCATGGCAATACTCTTAATGGTATTTGCAGGAATATTTACAATTATAGCTTTTGGGTTAGTAAGTTCTCATTCAAATATCAGTAATATACAATTGCAGACAACTGATAATTCACCAATTACCATTAGCGCTGTTTTTACTGCAATGCTTGCAGCCTTTTGGGCTTACCAGGGTTGGGCGGCTGTGGGATATGTAGGCGGCGAAATAAAAAACCCACACCGCAATATTCCCAAAGGAATTGCCATTGGTATTTTAACCGTGATCGCTTTATATCTTTTGGTAAATACAACTTATCTGTCATTATTATCCACGCAGCAGCTCGATGAAATTTATAAAGCAGGAAATAAGATAGCTGCGGTGGAAGCGGTAAGAAGTTTTTGGGGAGAGAATGG
This sequence comes from Chitinophagaceae bacterium, assembly GCA_050998315.1. Taxonomy (GTDB): domain Bacteria; phylum Bacteroidota; class Bacteroidia; order Chitinophagales; family Chitinophagaceae; genus Ginsengibacter. The sequence goes on along the minus strand of JBPCQG010000048.1, from coordinate 3,433 downwards.
AGCTTTATTTATTTCACTTCTTATTTTAGTTACTACACTTGGCTGTTGTAACGCAACAGTGTTCGCCAGCTGCCGGCCTTATTATGCAATGGCGAAAGAGGGATTGTTTTTTAAGAAAGTGGCCAAGCTTAACAACAAACATGCTCCAGCCAATTCATTGTTGTACCAATGTGTATGGGCATGCCTGCTGGTACTCTCGGGAACTTTTGATCAGTTAACTGATATGATCATTTTTGCTGTATTCATTTATTATGGTGCAACAACTCTAGGAGTTTTTATTCTGCGCAAAAAAAATGCCGGAGGCTCCGCGACCATACAAAGTATGGGGTTATCCTGTGGTGCCAGCCATAGTAATATTGTTTTGCGCATGCCTTGTGTTCAATACCATTTTTAGTCGTCCACGCGAAGCCGCTATTGGTGTAGTGTTAATGCTTACAGGTGTGCCCATGTATTGGTGGTTTAAAAAGAAGAATGTGCCCCCAACCCCTAAAGGAGAGTAAAGAAGTCTTAGTTCATATTTTGTGCCGGCACAAAAAAGTAGGGATCAATAGAAAATTCCCTTTCTATAATCGGTGAAGATTCACTTAATTCAATTTCAGGAAATGATCTGCAATGGCGGATGTGCCACAAAAAAAGCTGTTTGCCTTCTGTTGTTTTTTCGATAAGCTCAGGGAGCATTTCACCCAGAAGTCCGTTCCAGCATGCATCTTCAAGTTGGTCGGCCGCGGATAGTTTACTCTTATCTTCCTCATTTTTCTCAGCCCATTCTCTTGCAGAGAACTTAGTGCCAGTCATAAGTAATATTTCCTGTTGTATAGCTATTGTTTTCATAACAAATAATTTATTGTTTTAAAAACTCTACTTATAAGATGGTAATTCGTTGCCTGATGTTTATTTTAATAATTGAAAGTTGTGTTAAGATGTGCGGCGCTTTTCCTGTATGATCTAAGCTGCAAATAAGAAAAGAATATTAATGGAAGCGCTTAATTATAACAGATAAGATAAAATGTAAACCATGAGCAAAGTTGTTAAACCCATAAACACAGTTGCAACTGAATAAACCTTTAGCATTGTTTTCATTTCAAGTCCTGAGAATTTTGCTATCACCCAAAAATAAGCATCGTTTGCATGAGAAATCATCATCGATCCTGCACCCATTGATAACACGCAAAGTAACTTTCCCTGTTCTGTTGCTAACCCCAAAGCAGGTAATAATGGCAGAACAATAGACGCTGCTGTAATTATAGCCACTGTTGAAGATCCCTGCGCAGTTTTTAGAATAAAGGTTAGCAAAAAAGGAAACAATATCCCAAGAGTGCCCAAAGATAAAGACTGGCTAAAGTGCTCGCCAATTTTGGTGGCGGCAAGCACAGCTCCAAATGCGCCGCCTGCTCCAATTATAACAAGGATTCCACCGGCTTTTTCAGCGGCTTCCTGCAGAAGTGTGCTCAATGAATTTCTTTTCCAGCCACGTTTGCAGTTTAGCGCCAATAATACTCCAATTGATAATGCAATTACCGGATCGCCTAAAGAAAGAATGTTATTAATCCATCCATTGGGTCCGGTTTTATCTATCACCAAAAATGATTTCAACGCTATCAATACTATAGGAACTATAACCGGAAGAAATGCCTTAAAAACCGAAGGATTTGGTGAGCTTGTTTTCTTTACATCTGCTGATATATCTTTTTCGGTAGCGGCAACAGGAATTTTTTTACCTGCATAATTAGCCCATATATATCCTGCAACCGCAGCAGGAATAGCCACTAAAATCCCCATCAAAATAATTTTACCTATATCAACACCAATAATACCGGCTGCCGCTGCGGCGCCCGGGTGCGGAGGAATTAAACAATGCACAGAATATAAGCCTGTAGCCAGACTTACGGACATTACTACAATTGAAATTGCCGTACGCTTTGCCAACGAATTGTTCAATCCACTGAGAACGATGTAGCCTGAATCACAAAAAATTGGTAGGCCAACAATAAATCCGGTTATGCTCATTGCAAGCGCCGCATATTTTTCTCCTGTTTTCTTCAGAATAAAAGAAGCCATTACGTTTGTACTGCCGGTATGTTCAAGCAAAATGCCAAGGGTAGTACCTAAAACAATGATTAGTCCCAGAGACTTCATGATATTGCCAAATCCGTCTTTAATTGACGTGATCACATCAGTAACCGGAAACCCTACACCTAAACCCACCACAAAACATGATAAGATTAATGCGAAAAAAGGATGCACCCTGTATTTTGCAGTGAGCAAAACAATAACAGCGATACCGGCTAATAAACAAATAGAAACATACAAAAAAGAATTTGCCATAAAGCATTTGTATGTTGAAAGTATGAATTAGAGTCAAGCATATTAAAAAAATTTTCACCAAAGGGATCTGATTTGGTCTGAGATGCTCTGCAATATTTCCTGTATTTTGATAGACCCCTCCTTTACCCAACTATAGTTCAGTTTTCTTCTCTAACAATATCTCATCATCTTTATTAATTTTATCTCATGAACTTATTCTCTTTTAAAGAAAGTTTAGCAAGCGACGAGCCTCCGCAAAACGCTTCTGTATATTTAAAAGCTTTGTGGTACGATGCAAAAGGCGAATGGGATAATGCACATAAAATTATACAGGATATTAATGAAAATAAGGCATCATGGATACATGCATATTTACATCGAAAAGAAGGCGATATCGGAAATGCAGATTATTGGTACAGCCGTGCTGGTAAAAAAAGACCTTCTGTTTCTTTAAAAGAAGAATGGGAAGAAATAGTGACTTCCTTAGCTTGACCTTTCTTTTTGAATTTCTCAAATGCAAATATTAAAAGATAAATATATTATTTATTGCTTCGTCTTACTTCACCATTTGGTAAAGTAATGGTACCATCAGGAGAAACTCTTGTTCCGTCAGGAAGTCTTTTCTCCCTGGGTTGTTGAACCCGTGGTTGTTCATTACGTGGTTGCGTTTGATTATAATATTCTCTTCTTACATTATTATCTCTCCTGTAATTATTATCTCTCCTGTAATTATCTCTTCTATAAGATCGGTTAGCATAAATCTGATCACTATAAACGGGAGAACTGTATACAGGAACATCATAATAACGACCGGTGTTATAATCATATACACGACGGATGGTATACCTGTTGTCATAATCAGGATTATAATACGGATCCTGTCGATAAATTGAAGAGTTGTAAGCTCTTTGCTCCGGATAATATGTTCTTTCACCAGGTTGTGTAACGCTGCAGCTTGCCAAACCTGTAATAATGATAAATGCTGCCAATATGATAGTTTTCATTTTGTATTATTTATATACCAATAAGACAAAACCTATGCAGATGTGATAGGAAAATCAGTTAAAGTTTTCAATTTAACTTTGCTTTAATCTTAGGAGTTATGAATAAAGACTTTATGACAAGCCCC
>JBPCQG010000046.1:0-13555 GCA_050998315.1 Chitinophagaceae bacterium | reverse complement strand
ATTTTGTTGTTGGTTGTGGGCGTCTGGATATTATGTGTAAGTATTCAGCGTTTTGCAGTTCCTTATATTTTTAAACATGTTCTGCATCCATACCAGGTTGAAAGGATATTAAACACATTTGGTGTTGACTATGTGCCTGAAGATAAAGTAACAGCGGTAGAATTAAATCAGCAAAAAGAAAAGGAAAATATTAATTCTAAAAAACAAAAAAAGGAAAAGGAGAATTATAATGTTAAGCAATCAAAAATTGCTATTGGTTCGGGAGGCTTATGGGGGAAGGGGTTTTTAAAGGGTACGCAAACCCAGGGTGACTTTGTACCTGAGCAACACACTGATTTTATTTTTACTTCTGTAGGGGAAAACTTTGGTTTTTGGGGAAGCGCCCTGGTAGTTGTGTTATACCTTTTATTTTTATTAAGAATTGTATACATCGCTGAGCGTCAGCGAAGCACATTCAGCAGAGTTTATGCATACAGTGTAGCAGGCCTTATCTTCTTTCATATTGCAATTAATATCTGTATGACGATTGGGCTGGCACCTGTTATTGGTATAACGTTGCCCTTGATAAGTTATGGCGGTTCTTCCCTGTTAACCTTTACTATTCTTATTTTTATTTTAGTTAGGCTGGATGCTGACAGGCAAATGGTGTTGAGATAATGCCTATCTCTACCTTCCCCAAGGGACGGAGAAATTTACGGCATGATTAATTTAAAAGCCTTTGGTATAATTTCAATCTTGATTTTTTTTGAGGTTTTAGCAGGATCGCCGTCAATGTGCAATGGCGCTAACTGATGATTATGAATAATTAATTTATCGGTTTGAAAATAAAGTACTTCCTTTTTATGGAAATTTCTTTCCTCGTGCCTACCAACTTCGCCTGATTTTATTTGTTTGAGAATTGCCCATATCATTCTTGCCTTACTCATCTTTTTTACTACTATAACATCAAGCAAACCATCCTGCAGGCTTGCCTTGGGCGCAATGGTAAAATTATTTCCAAACTGGTTGCCGTTGGCAACGCTTATAAAATAGGCTTCTGTAGAAAAAGTGTTTCCTTCAAGGGTAATATCAAATTGATAGGGTTCGGCCTTTATAAAATTTTTTACAGATTGACTTACATATGTTGAAAGTCCGCGTTTTGGTTGCATTGCAAAATCGTGTGCTACATGTGCGTCAAAGCCAACACCGCAGAGCATACAGCCAAATTTATCATTAATAAAAAAAGCATCAATAAAAGTTGGATTGCCTGTAAAAATTATTCGCAATGCTTTATTTATATTTTTCGGAATTTTTGCAGCCAGCGCTAAACCGTTACCCGAACCGGTTGGAATAATTCCAATGTTAATATTGGTACGAAGGAGATAAGATGTGATCTGGCTTACTGTGCCATCACCACCGCAAATAATTACATCTGTAAATTTTTCTTTATTTATTTTATCGGTAAGAAAAGGATAATCACCACCGGCATTCGAAAATAATATTTCAAAAAAGATTTTTTGTTCAAGTGTTTTTTCAACGAGAACATCCTGGAGCAGTCTTTTACGTTTTGTGCCGGAAACCGGATTAATAAAATAAAGAATCTTGCGGTTCATGTGTTACCTTAAATGCAACTCTGCTAATAATTTTCTTTTCGAAGGTAAATTCATCATCTCATTTGCAGGATCTTCCGCCAAAAAAACTTTAAGCATATTTTGCTTTAATAACTGCTCCCGCATTTTAGTAAGATTTATTTTATATAAACCAACTTTTGATCTTTGCTCATTAATCGTGAATAATTGATTTTCATTTTCATCTGTAATTTGTAAAGTTCTTTTATAAACCTTATTAACCCCACTTTGCTTTATTATTAAAGTAAGATCAGAAATTTTTTTATACTTCATTTTATTTACACTAATACTAGAAGGGCTTTCTGTTATGGGGGCTTCACCAATTTTTTTTCCACTAATGAGTATTTGTATCACATCTTTTTGTGCAAATGCATCTCCGGAAATTATAAGAGCAATTGCGGATAGGATGATTAATTTAATCTTCATAAAAAAAATTTACTTATTTATTTTAAGACTTATATACACCAGGCAATGCTGCATTTTTCTAATTTAATGCTTCCCATAAAATGTCTTTTAATTCAATCAAACCTTTATTTGCCATTGAAGAGATAAATAAATGTGGGATATTTTCAGGGAGTTCTTTTTCAATCGCATCTTTTAATTCTGTATCAAGCATATCGCTTTTGCTTATGGCAATAATAAATTTTTTGTCGAGTAATTCGGGATTGAACTCTTCCAGTTCCTTCACCAGAATTTCAAATTCTTTTTTATGATCATTGCTATCTGCAGGAATTAAAAAAAGTAAAACAGAATTACGTTCTATATGCCGTAAAAACCGATGTCCTAAACCTTTCCCTTCCGCAGCACCTTCAATAATTCCGGGAAGGTCGGCAAGGCAAAAACTTTTATGATCTCTGTACTCGACCATGCCAAGTTGCGGAATCAAAGTAGTAAAGGCATAGTCTGCAATTTTGGGTTTAGCAGCAGTTACTACAGAAAGCAGAGTTGATTTACCTGCGTTTGGAAATCCTACCAAACCTACGTCTGCTAATACTTTCAGCTCTAATACTTTCCAGCCTTCTTCACCCGGCTCACCTGGTTGCGAATGTTCCGGCGCCTGGTTAGTGGGTGTTGCAAAATTTGAATTTCCTAATCCTCCCCGTCCGCCTTTCAACCAAATTATTTCCTCGCCATCTTCCAAAATCTCTCCTTCAACTTTGCCAGATTCTTCGTCTTTTGCAATGGTGCCCAAGGGCACTTCTATAATTATATCTTCCGCATCTTTACCGGTGGAATTATTTTTGCTTCCATTTTCGCCATCATCTGCTAAAACATTTTTAAAATATCGTAAGTGCAATAGTGTCCATAGATTTTTATTGCCCCGTAAAATAATATGAGCACCTCTTCCGCCATCACCGCCATCCGGGCCTCCATAGGCAGTTAATTTGTTACGCATAAAATGTTTACTGCCTGCACCACCATGTCCGCTGTGACAAAAAATCCTAATCTGGTCTACAAAGTTTGTTTTTTCCATTGCGGTAAAGGTCAGCAAAGTTTTTTAGGAATTGTTTTCTCCAAAGGAATTAACAAACTAGCTGGAGAAGACATCACTGTATGTGGATGCAACGTATTCAATATACTTATTGTCAATAAAGAAACAGCTTTTATTAAACACGTGCACTAAAAATAAAAAGTATGAGATATTTTATTTTAATTCTATTAACCAGTATGCTTTTTTCATGCACTAAAAAATTTTTGCAAGCCGGGGCATCATGTATACAAGAGAAAATAAATGATTTTAAAAGCCAGCCGAAGGGGAATCCACCAAGATCAATAACACAATACTCATACAAACACAAAATAGTCTTCTATGTTCCTCCACAATGCTGTGATCAATTCAGCGATCTATTTGATGAGAATTGCAATTTATTAGGACACCCGGATGGTGGTATTACAGGAAGAGGCGATGGCACGCTTCCAAATTTTTTTACTGATGCAAAGGATGCAAAAATTATTTGGAAAGATGACAGATAATAAATCATTTTTTATTCTCATTCCATGTTTTATAACCTGCCTGTCCGGCACGCAGGTTTGCCTCATGTGAAAAGTTTTGATCGGGAATTTCTCTCAGTGGTTCACACTCTTTCCAGCTTTCATACATCTCTTTAGGTAATTGTTGATACAATTTCGTTCCTTCTGTTTTCCATTGTAGCATTTCATCACTAACCTGCTTAATAATTTTTGATGGGTTACCAACTACCACACTTCTGGCGGGAATTTTTTCATCTGCTTTAATGAAAGTAAGTGCGCCAACAATGCATTCATCGCCTAATTCCACATTATCCATGATAACAGCATTCATCCCTATCAAACAATTTTTACCAATTGTTGCTCCATGTATAATTGCACCATGACCAATATGTGCTCCCTGTTGTAAAATAACTGTTACGGCGGGAAATATGTGAATGGTGCAATTCTCCTGCACATTGCAACCATCTTCTATAATTATTTTACCCCAATCACCACGTATAGCAGCGCCGGGACCAACATATACATCTCTGCCAATTATTACATTGCCTGTAACTGCAGAAAGTGGATGAATAAAAGATGTTTCATGTATCACGGGCTTCATACCTTTAAATTCATAACATGCCATAATATTATTTTAAAATTTCTTCTTTCTAAACTAATAAGAACTAAATATATAAGTGGGTAGCTTGGATTTTAAAAAAAAATAACCGCAGAGGTGAAAAAGATAAATAAGGGTATGCGGCTGAAGTGAGTGATCCTTCGACTTCGTTCAGCATAAACTCCACGATGATGACCGAAGGACAAATGCCCGTCAACAAAAAAATTAATATCACTCCTTCCAGCCCAACTGATCTAATATGAATGCATACTTTAAAGCAGTAAGCTTTTGCCTTTCGAAACGACCGGATTGGCCCCCGTGACCTGCGCCCATTTCTACCTTAAACAAAACAGGATTTGTACCAAGGTTATTCTCTCTCACTTTTGCCACCCATTTAGCCGGAGAAAAATAAGGAACCTGTGTATCATGCAAACCACCGGTAGCAAGAATTGCAGGATATTTTGCAGGCTTCACATTGTCAAGGGGTGACCAGCTGAGCATATAATCATAATGCTCTTTATTATTCGGATCGCCCCATTGCTCATACTCTAACGTTACCAAAGGAATTGTAGGGTCAAAACTATCAGATATCACATCCATCCAGGGAACTTCTGCAATGATGCACCGAAAAAGATCAGGACGCATATTAGTTACCGCTCCCATAAGCATGCCTCCTGCAGAACCACCATTAGCAAATAGTTTATCCCGGGCGGTGTATTTATCATTTACTAAAAATTGAGCAGCATCAATAAAATCATTGAATGTATTTTTCTTTGTAAGTACTCTGCCCTGCTCGTACCACTCTCTACCCATTTCCTGCCCGCCACGGATATGCGCAATGGCATAAGTAATCCCTCTATCCAATAAACTTATTATTGAAGAATTGTAATACGGATCTGTATTGGCGCCATACGATCCGTATGCGTACAATAACAATGGATTGCTTCCATCCTTTTTAAATTTATCTTTTTTGTAAACAATTGATATTGGAATTTTTGTACCGTCAGTGCCTGTTGCCCAAATTCGTTTTGTTTCATATAGATCAGGATTATAATTTCCTCCAACCTTTTGCTGTTTTAATAATTTTTTTTCTTTCGTTGCAAGGTTAAATAAATAAGTGGCTGACGGAGTAATGAGCGATGTAAAATTATACCTGATGCTATCCAATGCAAAATCGTCTGTGGCCATAAACATGCTCGCCACATAAGCATCCTGACCGAAATTTATATTGCTCCAATTCTTGTTTTTACGATCGTAAACTTTTATTTGTGTTAATCCATTTTCTTTTGTTTGTACTACATAAAAGTCCTTTAATACCTCGAATCCCTGTATGAGAGCCTTTGGATTATGTGGCACCAGGTCCTTCCAACTATCAATAGAAGGATTTGCGATTGGGGCTGTAACGACTTTAAAATTCTTTGCATCCTTATTAGTATAAATATGAAAGACATTTCCCTCAAAATAGTCCGGTTCATATTCAAGACCTTGCCGGCGTGCCTGTATGAGTATGGGAGATGAAGAAGGATTATTTGCATCTATATACCTGTACTCCGAAGTATTGGTGCTTCCTGACCCAATAAATATGTATTGCTTGTTCCTCGATTTACCCAGTCCTACGCTGTAAGTGCTATCATTTTCTGTATATACCACTTTATCTTTTGATTGATCAGTTCCCAAAATATGTTTCATGACTTTGTAACCTCTTACGGTATGATCATTCAAAACGTAGTAAAGCGTTTTATTGTCATTTGCCCAGGCTGTATTTCCTGTTGTGTTGGAAAGTAATTCAGCATTATTTTTTCCGTTAGCAATGTTTTTAAAATAAATAGCAGAGCGCCTGTCACCTAATGTATCAATAGCGTAAGCCAGGTAATCGTTACCGGGACTTGCATTATATCCACGTATCAAGTATATCTGGTGACCCTTTGCCATTGCAGGAACATCCAATAAAATTTCTTCACCTGCTGCAAGGGTTGCTTTTTTCCTGATATAATATGGATATTGTTTTCCTTCTTCAAAACGTGTATAATACCAATAACCATTACGTTTTGTTGGCAGCGATTCATCTTTGCCGGGAATACGGGCAATTAACTCATCGTATATCTTTTTCTGTTGCCCTTCCGTATGCTTCATGGATGCTTCCACATAAGCATTTTCTCCTTTTAAATGATTGATGACATTTGAATCAGCAGGATTATTCATCCAAAAATAATCATCACTTCTTTTACTCCCATGTTCTGTATAAATTTTTGTTGCTTTTTTAGCAGGAGGTGCGACAACTGTTTGGGCTAAAATATTTTGGCAAAGCAGAATATTTACTGCGACCAAACATAGTATTTTTTTCATAACAATTATTTAAGGGGCTAACTGGGTTAATTATATAAGAAATTATTTCTTTTTTTGGGCATGCATAAAAAGTATTCATTTATCATTTAAAAAAGTAGCCAAAGAATTAATTAAAATACTGTGCAATTTTATCAAGCTCTTTTTGTATTTGAGTTTGCTTACTTTCTCCGGCTAATAAAAATGAATTTTTTGTTGTGTTCATTTTCTCTTTCGTTAAATTAATATCCTGAGTCAATTTATTAATATCAGCTTTTAAGGCATTGATTTTTTGCGTTAATGTTTGCAGCTCTTCTGCTTTTTTTTGTATCAGCAATTCTTTTTGGCTAACTTCTTTTTGATATTGTTGTGCATGCGCACTTTGAAATGCATTGAGATCACGACCTATAAGATTCACATATTCCTGCCCGGTCGACTTAAGTTTCTCTATAGTTAGACCGGTACTTTTTAAAACATTAAATGCTGTTTTATACTTTAGGTTTTCATCGGTTATGTCATCTATATCCACCTTGCTCTCAACAAATTCTTTAAAATCAGTACCCTTAAAGAGTGGATTATTGGCATTGGCTTCATCGATCAATCTTTCAAAATATTTCTCATGTTCAGGAAGTGGACCTGTAATTGTGCCACTTTGAGAAAATGTTGGAATTGCGGTTGATTGCGGCACATTGCTTTTGTTTTCATTAATGAGCGGGTGATGCGCATTTTCATCTACTGTTGTACCAGGTGAAGCCGGACTTATAATTTTATTATCCTTAGGGGTTTTGATTGGTTGTGCAGGTGCAGTTTTATTAGTATCATCAAACTCAACAAAGGGATTTAATATCTGTTTTAAAAAACTCATGATAAATTAATTACGCAATCCTAACAGAAAACCTATGGTAAAATTTGCATCCCAGTCAAAAACGAATGTATCAGTTTGGGTTGCATCGGTTATTGCTTTGTAAATATTTAATCCAGATGCCATTTTTTTATCCATTGATTTATACGATCCCGGCGCTTTTAAAACGGTATATCTTTCCTCCCCTTTGCGATGCTGTTTTGCTAAAGTAAAAGGAACACCTCCTAAAATAAAGCCCACATTGCGTTTACCCTGTGGGATTTTACTTACTTGTGATTTCACATCATTATATACATCATCGTCAGACCTGTTTTTTTCATAATATTTTGCCCCCGGTAATTCCAGTGTTTTTAAAGTTCCATTTTCATCCCATGATATTTTTGTATTCCCTGAACCAATATCGACCAAAAAGGAATTGTCAGCAAATGCAGGCGGAATAGATGCCTTAAGGCCAAATTTTGCTTCCTGATCTGCCGTTACATTGTTTACCACATAACCTATTTTTTTTAATTCATTACTGATAATAGTTGTTTTAGGTTCTTTTTGAGCTCCGGATGATATTACAAAATGCATGTTTTTATTGGAAACCCCTTTATCAAACATTGAAGAGAGATATTTTTTTAACCCAAGCCTGATATCCTCTGTTGTGGCCATGCCTTCGTACGCAAGTGATTCGCCAAAATCCTTTGATACAATTTCCCAACGCTTTTGAGCATCCATATTTATAACAAATGAATTGAAGCCTGTTGCTCCCACTTCCACTACTCCGCGTAATGAACCGTTTTCAGGCTTCTCGGGTGTATAATTAAATTCACGAGCATCACCATTGATTTGTTTTGTAGCAATCGGCGGATTATTATTTGCCGTGTCAGTGCGACTGGGTGGAGTAGTTGCTTGTTCGGTAGTTTCCTTATTTGTGCTTGAGAATTTTGACTTAAAAGCAAAATAGGCAAGCACTGCTATAATGGCAACTATGATAAATATACCGGCTGGTTTTAATCTCATCTTAAAAAAATTTATTTAAAGTTAATTTATCTCTTACCAAAAGTAACATCAATTTTGATCTTTTTAATGCTTGGCATTGGGGTTAAGCTATTGATTCGCTATTGTGATCATCACAACTCTTCCGCCTTCTTCTTTAGACAACAATAACTTTTTTCCCTGTGTTAAATCAACCATTGTTCCAACCGGTATTTCCTTATCTTCTGTAAGGTCCTTAAGTGAAGTTAGTTTTTGATTTACCAGAACCCATTGATCGTTGTGATATGTAAAATATCCAACCGGAATTTTTTGCTCAGCCGTAAGTTTTTCATTTCTTATTATATGCCTGTTAACATGCCATTGAAATAAATACTGATTATTATATATCATCAGCCTATGGTTTTCCGGGATCCATACTGTTGGCTTCTGTTCATAATATAAATCCAATACAGGTAAGCTTCCTTTAACTGTAGTTCCACAAAAAGGACATTTGGGTGATGTTGTATTATCGAATACAAACCATTTTTGATTGCACTGTTTATTGCTGCAGGGCTGCATTAGATCAGTAGTTTTTAACAGAGCCTGCTCCCAGCTATCTGCATTAGGACGAAGGTTGGGTTGGTGCAATCCTGTTATAAAAGCCTGGTCAAATAACGTTTTTAAATATGGACCTGTAATGGTGTACGGAAGCTTTGAAACATCGGCCCAAGGCAATGCCCATTTTGAAACCTGGTTTAATTTTGTCCTGTTTGACTTATCAGCAGGATCTTCAATAAATAAAGCTTTTTCGCCCATCGATAAAATATCATCCTGCTCAGTATCCAATGAATTTACCTTACCACCTTTTAGCGGATGTCGATACAAAAGATACATATAGATCATTACAGGCAGCGCATGCAAATCAGTTGTGCGGTTTGCATGTTTGCGGTCAGGAGCTCTTAATTCAAGATGTTTTGTAGCCAATACTTCAGGCGCTATAAAATCTGCGGTGCCTAGTACATCAGGCGGATATAAGCCTGGTACTACCAAGCCATCAATATCAATAATCGTTGCTGATTTACTCACCGGATCTACCAACACATTTTTATACGATAGATCAGAATGGGCAAGGCCTGCAGCATGTAAGCGTTTTACACCTCTCGCAATCTTTACACAAATCTGAAAATAACTTAGCCATGTTCCTAATTCACTTTCATCAAGACTTAAACTGAATTGCTTATTCCTGAATTTTCCGGATGCAAACCACAAACCCTGTTTTTCTTTTCCTTTTATGCCTTCACTTTTTGCATATCCTTTTTTAAAAAAAAAGTTTTTATTGTATGCAGGTACTACCAAACCTACCCTTCCATCAACTTCTACCATATCAGTAGGCCAGCAATACAGTTCTTTATAATATTCGCCGCCTTCCCGGTTAAAGAAGCTATCATAATATTGACTAACCAGTTTTTTTAATCTCTCCCGGGAATTATAATCCTGTTTATCCCTGTAAAATGCAATTACATAAGATTTGTCCGGGGCGAAATAAACATCTTTCATACCACCCCGCATAGGCTCATCTTTATTATTATACTGATATATTTTACCAGGATTAATAATAGATGGAGCAGACTTCATATTTGTAGCTGAGTTATTTTGAAAGTTGCTTAAGTAACTCAATATTTATTTTATTAGATCATTTTTAATTCCGAGTCATCAATTTAGATGTAGCTAAAATACAATGGCCAAAGTTCTGTCATCATGGTTGCCAATGCTCCAAAAATCCATCCATGAGGAAAATTGATTTACAATATCAGGATTATCTGCACTCAGCTCCACTTTTATTCCATCTTCATTTTTACCATTAATATCTTCCAGAAATTTTTGCCAGTTCTTTATACTGGGAAGATTGGACTCCACAACAAACTTGGGATCATAAATACCATCTGACATTAGAATCAGGTAAGAAAAATCATCTAACATTTTAAAACTGAACCTTGAAGCAAATTTTTCGTTCTGAAATACTTCAGGCATATTAATAAATCTTGTTCCTCCGCCATAATCTCCAACATCAATCCAGTTAAGCAATGTGACTTCTGATATACCTTTATTTAATACTGCCATTGGGCAATCGCCCACACCAAAAGAAAGAAAAGCACATCCGGCATCATATTTCTTATACAAGGTAAAAACCAACGTGGAGTTTAAATCTTTGATTGTATACCCTTCTTTAGCCGCAAACTCATCCAGTTTTTTGTGAACCTGTAAAGCCGCTTTACCAAGATTATTATATACAAAGTGATTTATTTTATTCTGGATATCATCACCGGATTTATTTTGATATTGTTCCACTAAACCATCAAATGCTAATAAATTATTCGTTGAATCTTCTTCACTGAAATATTCTACAATACCATTGCATGCTATGGCAGAACCCTTCCTGGAAATTTTAGCACTGCCGGCACCATCGCCAACAACCACAACATTCCATTCGTTCTCTAATTCTTTAAAAGCAAAATCATCTTCTCTGAATGAACCTACATTTGCATGAGAGCGGCCGCGTTTACATGAAACCAAAATATGTTTATCCCTAAAAGGCTCAAATAACGTCACATCGTCTTCCTTCCAAAAAGGATCATTCTTATCACTTTCAAGCTTTTTCCATAAACTTTTGGGATCATGATTTATAATAAGTGTAAACTGCTTTTCATTAAAGGGTGCCTCCTGTGGCTGACCTTCAATCTTGAATTTCATTGAAAATTTTATATCCCCGCTCATCGTTGGTTTGCCTGTTATTTGTTTCGTTTTTTCATCGAACAACAAACCTACCTCTTCCAGGCCTTCAAATTTGTACTCGCTAACGTCCTTCCAATCAAATTTATTAAAATCAAATTTTGTTTCGTATGATTTTCCCACAGTTGCGTTTAATAACCTAACGGGTTGCTGAATGATGTCAGCAATTCTATCTTCAACTTTCCACCTTGCCATAACGCCTTGTTGATTTTTATTGATTAAATCAATAGCATTTATATTCTGTTCGTCAGCTAAAAATTTATTATATAAAGCTTTTTTGTTAGCAGGTATTTTTATATTATAACTTTTAAAAAGTTTATCTACAACTTGCTTTACATCATCCATTTAATTCTAAATTGAATATTAAAAAAAGTAAATAAATTAATAACTGCTGGGTTATTTACTAGTTTTATTATTTGGATCATGTTACAATATTCAATTCTGCCGGTGGTGGAGGCAATTCCCCAAGTTGGGTAACTTCAGTTCCACCATCTTCAACCTTTGTTGATGTAACTGCTATAGATGCAGATACCCAGGTAAAGAACTTTGCAATGCTTTGACTATCGGCAGTATCAAGACTTACTACATTTTCAGTTATTTGTTTCAACAAGTTTGAATCGGCACCAGAGCCTGCAGCACATGCAACAGTAAAGGCTGTTTTTCTCTGCTTAAATTCTTCCAGTCCGCTTTGCCAATCATCCGTTGGTATACCATCCGTCATAATGAATACCAATGGTTTCCAATCACCCTTTTGTTCAGGAGTTGTTTTAGCAACTTCATTATCAATACAGGTTGCCGTAAGTTTTAAGGCTTCTCCTAAACAGGTGGTCCCTGTTGCTTTTAAATCTACCGGTTGAAAAGATGCCAGGTCAGTGAGTGGAACAACTTGTTTTGCTTCACTATCAAAAGTAATAATACTGATAAAAGCAGTTTCAATAGCTTGTGGATTCTGCCGTAATGAACTTATCATTACCTGCACACCATTTTTTACTGCTTCAATTGGCTCGCCGGTCATTGAGCCTGACGTATCTAATACTAAATAAACGGGTAACCTTCTCATTTTGTAATTGTTTTAATTTAATAATAATAAATACCTGCGCTTTTAGTTAATCAATTTTAAGAATGTATCGATTGTAACGCAGTTAATGGTATACAAATCCTGAGCCTACTGTAAACGGGAAATTCTAATATAATCGTGAGGTTTTTAAATTAACGGTTTTCCTGTTCTGAAACAAGTGCCCTTAAAAAAAGCAACCTGCTCATTTTTCTGGTTGGTTATTGTAATAATATAAACGCCTGTACTTCTTCCGTTATGAATTTCTTTCGCGTCTGCAGTTAATACATCGCCAACATTTACAGCCTTAGTAAATGTGATTGTTACATCCAGGGCCACAGAAATATTATTGCGGTTATTGCAGGCAAAAGCAAAAGCACTGTCAGCAAGTGAGAAAGCCAAACCGCCATGAACAATTCCAAAACCATTCAGCATTTCTTTACGAATAGTCATTCTAACTTTGCTGTATCCTTCTTTTACATCTATAACTTCTAATCCCATCCATCTACTGAAAGAATCGTTTTGCATCATTTTCTCCACAATCTTATTGGCTAATTCATCTTTTTCTCTCATGGTTTGTATTTTTTTAATCCTTCAATCTTCTAATCCAATAAATCATAGTTCAGGTATTATTCGCCTTTAAATAACGCGTTTCTTTTTTCTAAGAAAGCTGTAATCCCTTCTTTAAAATCATTTGTAGCTGCGGCTTTTTGTTGAAACTCATCTTCGGTTTTTAATTGTTGATCCAGGTTTTGGATTAATGAATTATTTAATGCCTGCTTAATAAAGCATAGAGCTTTTGTTGGCAGAGCTGCCAATGTGGTAGCAAGCCTTTGTGACTCTTCAGCAAAAGAGTTATCAGGAAAACATTTATAGATCATTCCAAATTTTTCTGCGTCTGTTGCATTTACTTTATCGCCCAACATCATTAATGCGCTTGCTTTTTGAAAGCCAACTAATCTTGGTAAAAAAAATGTCCCGCTGCTATCAGGTATCAATCCAATTTTACTAAATGCCTGGATGAAGGAAGCAGATTCCGAAGCAATAACAACATCACAACACAAAGCAATGTTTGCCCCTGCACCCGCTGCAACACCATTTACTGCAGCAATCACAGGCTTCGTCAGATTCCTTATAAATGTTATTATGGGATTAAAATGTTCCACTAAAATTTTATCCATCCCGAGTCCGGTTGGGTCAATGACTTCTGCAAGATCCTGCCCGGCACAAAATGCTTTTCCGGCACCGGTTATATACACACATCTTACTTCTTTATTTGAATCAGCTTCTTTTAACCGCTCCTGTAAACTCAATGCCATCTCACGATTGAAAGAATTAAATTTTTCAGGACGGTTTAGGGTGATGAAGGCAATGCTGTTTTTTATTTCGAA
>JBPCQG010000387.1:0-6090 GCA_050998315.1 Chitinophagaceae bacterium | reverse complement strand
GGATTTTTTATTTTTCCAATAGTTTGTAAAACCGGAGGCACTGCCTCATAAATATTCCAAACGGTTTTAACTAAGGGATCATCAGGCATATGTTTTTTACCAAATTCCATTTGTGCAGTAAAGCGTGGATCAGTTTTACGCAATACCGCATGCCCATATCCGGGAACCACCTTTCCTTCACTTAAAGTTTTTTTAACGTACTCCGCAATTTGTTCCTTTGTAGGACAATCATTTCCCAATTCCTCTCTCATATCAAATATCCATTTTATTACTTCCTGATTTGCCAGGCCATGTAATGGACCTGCAAGACCATTCATTCCGGCGGCAAAGCTTAAATAAGGATCACTTAAGGCCGAACCTACCAAATGAGTTGTATGTGCAGAGACGTTTCCACCTTCATGATCTGCGTGAATGGTCATGTACAACCGCATCAACTCTTTAAAACCCTCATCTTCATAACCCATCATATGGGCGAAATTACCTGCCCAGTCGAGTAACCCATTAGGTTGAATATGATCACCATTTTTATATTTACGGCGATAGATATATGCGGCCACCCTTGGCAGGCGTGATATAAGATCCATCGAATCATCAAACACTACTTCCCAATAATCTTTTTTATTTAGCCCAGCGGCGTATTTTTTTGCAAACTGACTTTCAGTTTGTAATGCCATAATCGCCACAACAAACTGCGTCATAGGATGCGTGGTAACAGGCAATGCTTCAATAGTGGCAAATACATGATTAGGAACATGGCTGCGGCGTTGCCACACACTTGTAAGATGGTGCACATCATCATCAGAGGGTAATTCACCCACTAACATAAGATAAAATAAACCTTCTGGTAAAGGCTCTGATCCGCCGGGAGCTTTAGGCAATTTTTGTTGCAATTCAGGTATTGAATATCCCCGGAACCGTATACCCTCCTGGGCATCAAGTAAAGAGGTTTCGGTTACAAGTCCTGTAATTCCACGCATGCCCTGGTAGACCTGTGATAAAAAAACCTCCCCAATTTTTTTGTCACCATGTTGTTTTAATATCTCCTTTACTTCAGCAGACATGATGTCGGCCTTTTCTTTAAATTTATCTTTGATAACCCCCATAAATCTTATTTAATTGTTTGCAGCAAAGTAAAGTTAAGAATTGAACACTGAATAATTATTATTCTGAATATTTATAAGAAGAAAAACTATTCTCTATTTTGATGCTTTACGATATAAAAAATAGGCCAACAGTCCAAAAAAAATATTCGGTATCCATGCTGCTAATACAGGATTAAAATTTCCTTTTATTGCAAACACTGAAGAAAATCTTGCCACCAGAATATATAAAACACTAATTACTATGCCAAGGGCAAGATGAAATCCACTGCCCCCTCTGATTTTTCTTGAAGCAACAACAGCTCCTATAACTGTTAGAATTAATACCGATGGTGGGCCGGCATCCCTCGTGCTTTTTTCTAACATTAATGTATTTACAGTTTCTGATCCACGTAACTTTTCAAGCCTTATATAATCGTTTAGCTCGTTGGTAGGCAATTTATCCTTCATGTACTCATCCCTCTGCAAATCCATTGGCTTGAAATTATATTTCATTTGCATTGATGGTTGTTGCCTTAAGTTTTCATGTATCCCATTTATATCTCTTTCCCAAACACCATTTAGCCGCCATTTATTAGTTGCTGTATCCCAGGTTATTGTTTCTGATCTTAGATTATAAACCAGCTGGTTATTACGAAAAGTTTGCACAAAGAAACCATTGCCAGTCCGGGTTATAGTATCATAATATCGAATACCGGCATACGAAAATGAATCTAATCTGAAATAATAATTATTTATAAAAGAGCGATTGGAAACACCTGCATAACTTTCATCAATATACTTTGCTGAAAAATTAGCCCATTTTGCATTTGCCTTTGGCAATAAACTTTGATTACACCACCAGAGGAAGGCCGATAAAATAATTCCGCCGATAAAGTAAGGCCTTAAAAACCTGGGAAAACTTATCCCACTGCCAAGTATAGCAATTATCTCTGATCGGTTTGCCATAATTGAAGTAAAAAAAATCACTGACAAAAACACAAACAAAGGGAAAAGCAATGCATCAATTCTGGGTATAAAACCGAAATAATATTCTGTAATGATTGTAATTGCAGGAACCTTTATTCTGGCAAAGTCATCAGTTTTCTCACTGATATCTATAATGACTGCAATGGCTGTTAGAGCAAGCAGGAAAAATAAAAAAGTGGAAAAATATTTTTTAAGTATATACCAATCGAGAATTTTCATACCCTAACCCCGTAAAGGGTTTAAAAGTTAATTGCATTATTTCAATAAAAATCAAATGTAGTTTAAATTAAAAAGGCGTAATGCAAACAGGCGCATTTTCTTACTTTTCATGGATGTAAAAATTGAATTTTACTTTTTTCTGGTCGGAAAGAGAAAAATAAAATAAACGAAAAATATTTCGTAATAAGTCATTCATTCTTATGAATTAAGATTACAAATATAACAGCAGTCTTCTGAAAGAATTTTCTAAAGAAAAACTTAAGTTAGAATTGACAAACAAGTATGTAAACTATCTTTCCAGTTTGGAATAGTAATATTAAATACTTCCTTAATTTTTGATGTATCTAAGACTGAATACTGTGGGCGCTTTGCAGGTACAGGATATTGTGAAGTAGGTATTGGGTTAATGGAACATTTACTTTTGATAAACTTTTTAATTTCAGTTGCAAACTCATACCATGTTATTACACCCGCATTACAATAATTAAAAATCCCTGTTTGAGAAGCACCTCCATTTTCTTTTTCAACGATTTTCATTATTGCTTTAGCAACATCAGTAGCGTATGTAGGGCAGGCATACTGATCACTAACAACATTTATACTTTCTTTTTCTTTTAATAATCGCAGCATAGTCTTTACAAAATTATTCCCGAAAGAAGAATAAACCCATGAAGTGCGAATAATAATAGCAGAAGAATTATTATTTAAAACCAATTCCTCTCCTCTTAGCTTGGATGCACCATAAATATTTACTGGAGAAACTTTGTCAACCTCTTTGTAAGGTGTTGAAGAAGTCCCATCAAAAACATAATCAGTTGAAATATGTATAAACTGCGTCTTGTGCTCTTTGCAAATAGTTGCTAAATTACCTGCCGCATCTGCGTTAATAAGAAAAGCTTTTTCTTTTTCTGACTCAGCCTTATCAACAGCTGTATATGCAGCACAATTTATACAATGATCAATTTGTTGCCGTTCAAAAAATTGTTTAACAATTTTAAAACTATCAATTGGCAAATCTTCTCTTGATGTAAATAAAAATTTATACGATGGATAGCGGTCACATAATTTCCATATCTCCATTCCCAATTGACCGCCGGAGCCGGTAACCAAAATAGTTTTTTCAAAAGAAAAAGACTCCTTCATTTTTAATCTTTATCCTATATACTCAAAATTATTTTTACACTCATGCAAACCAGGATGCTGCATATCCTTTTCTGAAATGATGGCTTCATTTTTATTAACCCCCCAATCAATATTTAAAAAAGGATCATTATAAGATATTCCTCCTTCGCTTTCTTTATTATAAAATTCATCACACTTATAAAAAACCTCCGCAGTATTGCTTATTACAGAATAGCCGTGAGCAAATCCTTTAGGCACTAATAACTGCTTTTTATTTTCTGCTGATAACTCTATAGTATATGCTTTGCCAAAAGTTGGCGAGTTTTTTCTTATGTCAACGGCTACATCTAAAATATTTCCGCTTAGCACCCTTATAAGCTTTGTTTGCGCATAAGGATTCAACTGATAATGAAGTCCACGAATAACACCAAACACAGAACTCGCCTGGTTATCCTGAATAAAATTTATATGAATTTCTTCAGCGCTAAAAGATTTTTGATTATAACTCTCAAAAAAATATCCACGGTCATCTCCCCAAATTTTTGGTTCAAATATCAATAGTCCGGGAAATTGAGTTTTAATAAAAGGCATGATTTAAATGTACGATTTATGATGTACGGTGTACGATTTAAATAGTATATAAATTTTTAAAATATTTAATAGTTTCAATCAACCCATCTTGAAATTTTTTAGTTGGCTGATAACCTAATAACTTTTTTGCCAGAGAAATATCTGCCAATGAATTTCTTACATCCGCTGCTCTTGGTTCCCTGTAAGTGGGTGTATGTTCGCTCTTCAAATATTTTTTTACAGCATCATACACATAGTTTATAGAAAATTTTTCTCCTACAGCTACGTTATAAATTTTATTTTCCGCTTCTTTATTATCAGTAAGCATTGCCTTAATATTTAGCTGCACGGCATTTTCTACAAAAGTAAAATCTCTGGTTTGCTCCCCATCGCCATTTATATAAACAGGCCTATTATAAATAATACCCTTTACAAACAAGGGAATCACTGCAGCATAAGGTCCGTCAGGATCCTGGCGGGGGCCAAAAATGTTGAAGTACCGGAAACCAATAACAGGAAATTTATAAACATCTGCAAAAACCTGTGCATACATTTCATTTACCCTTTTGCTTACTGCATAAGGTGATAAACAATTTCCAATCCTTTCTTCTTTCTTTGGTAAAGTTGGCTCATCACCATAAACAGAGGACGATGAAGCATACACAAATTTTTTAACGTTGCTATCAACTGATGCTTTCAAAATATTTACAAAGCCTCCTACATTTACATCATTAGTTAGTTGCGGTTCTTTAATTGAACGGGGGACAGAACCCAACGCGGCCTGGTGAGTTACATAATCAATATCATGGCATGCTTTTCTACATGTTTCAAAATTTCTAATATCGCCTTCTAAAAATTCGAAGGCAGGGTATGGTTTTAAAAGGTGAAGATTTGATTGAAAACCATTTACCATATTATCAATAACCCTTACTTTTCCGGCGCCATTCCTTAATAAATATTCTGCTATATTACTGCCTATAAAGCCGGCACCACCTGTTACAAGAAAACTTTTATCAGTCAAATCTTTATCATGAAATGTATTGTTCAAAAAACTTTGTTATTGATTATTAAATATTGTTTTAAACGAATCATAAACTCCAATACGTTCTGCTCGTTATTTTACCACGATAAATACCTTTGAGATCCGCGATGATGGCATGAGGTTTTGTTACAGCGGCAAATTCTGCATCATTCAGTTTTTTATAATCGTTGTGCGGCACTGTAATTATAACTGCATCGTAATCGTTGCCAAGCTCCTCTGTTAATCCGAATCCATATTCATGTGTAAGCTGTTCGCCTGATGCATGTGGATCAGTTACATGAACATTAAGCGAATAGGATTGCAACTCTTTTACTACATCTGCAATTTTTGAGTTACGTATGTCACTTACATTTTCTTTGAAAGTGGCCCCCATCACCAGCACCTTTGCATGTTTTACATTGCCGTTATATTGAATGATATGCTGCAAAACTTTTTTAGCAACATACCCGCCCATGCTGTCATTAATCGCTCGGCCGGCAAGTATTACCTGGGAATCATATCCCAGTTCTTTTGATTTATGAGTAAGATAATAGGGGTCAACACCGATACAGTGTCCACCAACCAACCCTGGTTGAAATTTTAAAAAATTCCATTTGGTACCTGCAGCCTCCAGTACTTCATAAGTATTTATTCCCATCTTATCAAAGATGATGGAAAGCTCATTCATCAAGGCAATATTGAGATCTCTTTGTGTGTTCTCAATAATTTTTGCAGCTTCCGCCACTTTTATTGAAGAAGCTTTGTGAACACCGGCATCAACAACTAAACTATATACTTTAGCTATTACCTCTAAACTTTCTTTATCGCAGCCACTAACTATTTTTATAATATTGATTAATGTATGTTCTTTATCACCCGGATTAATTCTTTCAGGTGAATAGCCAATTTTAAAATCAATTATATTTTTTAATCCGGAAAGTTTTTCAATGATAGGCAGGCAATCATCCTCTGTACAACCCGGATACACTGTTGATTCAAACACAACATAATCCCCTTTCTTAATAACCTTTCCGATAGTTTCACTTGCCTTTTTTACAGGACGCAGATCGGGAACATTATGCTCATCAA
>JBPCQG010000035.1:0-2614 GCA_050998315.1 Chitinophagaceae bacterium | reverse complement strand
TTACTATGCCTGGTATGAGTGGACATGGTCTAATTTTACGTAAACTTCACTACAGGCAGAATTGCAGGTTCCCTGCCCCCGCATATTGGGCCTAGAGGAGAACCTGCAAGCATAAGAAACTATTATTGACTATGGAATAAAGTTTTTCTAAAAGGGCTGAACTTTCCCGTAAATGCTTTTTGGAATTTAAGTTATTATCAAATATTCCGTTTCGCTTTAGCAGGTTGTTCTTGACCTGCTGATATGGCTTACTTCGTATATTGCCGCCGTATGGCTAATGAGATCATCAAAACCAATGTATGCATAATAGGAGCGGGGCCTTCCGGCGCCACCACTTCTTTGTTCCTTGCAAAACAAAAGATTCCTCATGTCATTGTAGATACCGCTGTTTTTCCCCGCGACAAAGTTTGCGGCGACGGGCTTGATCTCAAAGTCCTTCGTGTATTAAATCATCTAGATCCCAGTGTGGTCGAAAGAGAGATAATCAACAACGACAACTTTATAAAAGCCTGGGGTTGCAGTATCATCATTTCAAAAAATAAACGCCACGACCTCGGCATCGATAAGTCAAAAGCAAGTGATAAAGACTATCCCTTTTTCTTAGTCTCCAAGCGTGCATATTTCGATAACTTTCTTGTAAGTAAAATAGACCCCGCCTATGCTGACTTCAGGCAGGGGATGAAAGTAAAAAAGCTAACAAGAGAAGGTGATGAATGGAGAATATCAGCACAACAAAATTCAACCGAAATAGAGATACATGCAAAGATGATCGTTGGTGCCGACGGCGATCATTCAGCAGTTTTAAGAAGCCTCGGCGAACGCAAGATAGACAGGCAACACTATGGAGGTGCATTAAGACAATATTGGAAAGGCATCAGCGGTATTCATCCAAATCAACACCTCGAAATATACCTTCCCAAAACTTTGCCGCTTGCATACTTTTGGATATTTCCCTTACCCAACGGCGAAGCCAATGTAGGTTGCGGATTGGTTAGTGAATACATAGCAAAGCAGTCGCTTGATCTAAAGAAACTCTTTCATCAATTAATAACTGAAGACCCTGCATTGGCAGAACGTTTTAAAAATGCAACACCTTTAGAAAAGCCTGTGGGTTGGGGCTTGCCGTTAGCTTCACAAAGGCGCAGCGCTTCCGGCGACGGCTACCTTCTCATTGGTGATGCCGCCGCATTGGTTTGCCCCACCACAGGCGAAGGCATAGGTCCGGGGATGATGTCAGGATATATTGCCGCTCATTACGTACAAAGAGCAGTCAATGAAAACAGGTATGATAAAACTAGGTTTGCCAATTACGATAGAGAAATAAACAGGCGCCTGCAAAGTGATATTAAAAAGTACAACCTATTGAGAAAAGTTAATCCCCGCCTGTATAATTCGATAATAAATTTTCTTTCTGAAGTAGGTGTAGCCGGTTATTATTTCAACAAGCATGTAAACAATTGGATAACCACAGCAAAGAAGGGAAAGATTGAGATTGATATGAATTAATAGACATTCCTCTTATTGACCAACCAAGAAAACAGCATTGCAGAACAACAACTCTCCGCCTTCCCAAAACTGCCTGAACAAAGGACCATCAGCCATAAAAACTACAGTTCCGCTTCCCTTGTTCACCACCCCGAATATTATTCCGTCTTTTTGGTATCTCTTCACTTTAGCGCCTGCAAAACGTGGCCTTTGTTTCGCCTTTGTTGAGTTTTAAATTTGAACAATCTTTTTATAGCCTTCCTTTGAAACCTTAATAATAGGCATGGTGTACTGAATTTCTATCTGAAGCAATCTGTAAAAATTGCAAAGGGTCCTAATCAAAGGTTAGGTATTTAAACCTGGCAGATGTTATAGTGCCCTTTGCAATTAAGATTGTAGTTAATAACAATTTTAATTTTACCAACAAAGAAAAAGAAGCAAAAAGAAAGGTAGTATTAGTAATATCATATTTATCGATAAATGACTAATGCAAATCTAAAGGTTGGTGTTCTTCACCAACAAACACTCCTTAAGCTTTATAATGTGTTATAAAGTTCCATTCACTTGTTCCCTTTTCGTAAAAAGCGGCGGAAGAATACTTATACTCTTCAGGAAACTGACACAAACCTGCAACTACAGGATTAGCGTGAACATAATCAAGCTTTTGTTTAAATACGCCCTGGTTCCACAATGAAACACTTAAAGCGTTTCTTTCCCAAATCTGGTATTTTCTATCACTTGCCTTTACTCTAAATTTCTCCAATACTTCTTTGTGATTATTCCTTAAATCTTTTATTATCATTTGTGCTGTGTACTTCATAAAAGATAATTGAATTTCCTTTGGCTGATAACCATATTGAACTTGCCAAATAATATGAATATGACTACTCATAATAGTAAACCCATAAACTTTTATTCGATTTTCTTTAACCAGAAATTTAAGACTTGATGTAATTATGTCTTTGTATTTATCAGGCTTAAGTAAATGCTTCCATTCAAGTATTGTGGCTGTAAAGTAATCAGGATAAAATTCACTAAAAAGCATAACATTAAAGTTAATCTTTCACAAAAAAACCTGATTATGCTTAGTAATATTCTGCCGCTGATTGGTGTTCTTCACCAACAGCAC
>JBPCQG010000269.1:0-7364 GCA_050998315.1 Chitinophagaceae bacterium | reverse complement strand
TACTTCTTCTCAGTAACGTCTCCTTAGGGACGTTGCGTTACGTAAGTTATTCTATAACCTTTTGATAGTGGTAACTAGTTATGACAGGTGAATGTGATAAAAAAAGTTCCATCATCATATGGAATGGTTTTGCAAAACGGGCATCTATAAAAATATAAACTTTATGCCTCATAGCAGGCGCAACGTACCTGGCGGCGACGTTGTTGGGAATTAAGACCAATCAACGGCTCGGCTGGAACACCAACGGGGGCGGGGGAAATATGTATGAAAATCGATAATCTAATCCATTATCAATCTTCCCTGAATTCGATATTGATCTTTGAATAATACAAAGATGTTGTTGCCTCAAATCCTGAATCTGTTGAAACAGTAGCCCAGGCTTTTCCTGTATTGTCTGTTGTAAATGAAAAAGTACCTTCCTTACGAAGCAGCACATACCGCCATGTATCAAAACCATTAGCAATGTTACCAATTACCTTCCTGGCAGGTCCGCTGGTTCCCTGGTTGCCTTTGTCAACATTTAAACGGTAGTAGCCATTTGTTGCAACAACATTTAGTGGTTCATTGGTAGTTACACCAATGCCAAATGCAACTCCCTCACCGGGAGGTCCGCCAACGCCAACAGCACCGGAAGGTGCATTTGATGCAACGTCCAGCGTAAATTTTACGGAATAGGAAGTGTTAGGTTTTAAACCCGTGAACTCTTTTTTAAGATACATGAACAGGTCATCAGAATGATTATTGCCTGAAATAAATATAGCTCGGTCTGCGGGATCAATTGGTGCAGGTAAAGTAGCATGAAAAGTTCTTAACTCATAAAAAGTTTCATTTCCCACCGGGTAATCAGCAAAGGATGCTACCCATCCATCAGTTCCTGTGGTAAAATCATCATTAAAGAAAAAGGATTCTTTAGGAACCTGATCGTCTTTTTTAGAGCAGGAGATTATAAAAAATAAAACAAGCAAATACAAATACTGCTTCATAACTGATTTTATTTATTTGGACAATACGTTGAAATAAAACGTTGCACCAGGTTTGATAAAGAAGATGATCGCCTCTGTTGTTGGTTACCAATTGTCCCGAACTTGTTTCGGGAAGAACAATCACCAGCTCGGCAGGGGAACACCAACGGGGGAGCAATAAACATTTTTCACTTCACATTAAATACCAGCGGTAATAGCAACCAGCAAAAGAGTGTTATGAGCAGCACAGAAATGATGTTCATAACAAATCCAACTCTTGTCATATGCTTAAGTTTTATGTAACCGCTTGAAAAAGCAATAGCATTGGGTGGAGTACCCATTGGCAGCATACTGGCGCAGCTTGCAGCTAAAGTCATTGGTATGCCCAATAAAAGCGGATGTATATTTGATGCTTCGGCAAGGCTGCTCACCACCGGTGCAAAAACTATAACCTGTGCTACATTGCTCATTAATTCACTAATAAAAAGTGAAATGAGGGTAACAAGAAAGATGAGCATGAGCAGACTAAAAGCAAACTGTGAAAACCATTGACCTAACTGCTGTATCAATCCTGCTTTCTCCAGGGCTGTTGCCAGAGCAATACCGCCACCAAATAATAATAAGATACCCCATGCCATTTCTTTTGTGTCACTCCAATGAAGTAATGACTCACCTTTGCTGCCGGAAGGAGTGATAAATAAAGCCACAGCGCCTATAAGAGCAATCATATTATCATCCAATTTTATCCCTATGAATTTATTGATAAGATCTTTTGTGATCCATAAAGCTGCGGTGCAGATAAAAATGATCAACACTCGTTTTTCAGCGGTTGAATATTTACCTAACCCTGATACTTCATTATGGATAAACGCTGTGGCAGTTACATCCGCTTACATTTTATTAGGGTACAACCACTTTACCATAACCAGGTAAAGGCACATCAGCAATAGTATAGCAAGAGGCACACAGGTGATCATCCAATCAGAAAAAGAAATGGTATAATCATATTTCTTCTTTATGAAAGCTGCATATGCAACATTAGGAGGAGTACCAATGATCGTCGCTATTCCGCCGAAATTAGAAGCCAGTGCAATGGCGATCATCACTGACAATGAAAAGTTGGTTACACCTTGTTGATTCGGATGATTTTCTTTTAATACACTAATAACCGAAAGAGCTATCGGGAACATCATCATAGTAGTAGCGGTATTACTCAACCACATGCTTATCAGCCCTGTGGCAATAATAAATCCAAGGATAATCCGGTCTCCACTTGTGCCGGTTAGCAGAACAATATTTAATGCAATGCGCCGGTGAAGATTGCATTTTTGGATAGCAAGCCCTAACATAAAGCCACCCATAAATAAAAAGATAACAGGATTGGCATACGCTGCAGCAGTGGCATCAATAGGTGCAATATTAAATAAAGGGAAAAGTATTAACGGGAGTAATGCAACTACAGGCATAGGCAATGCTTCTGTTACCCACAGAGATATCATGAGCACTGCAAAAGCAATTACAATGTTGGCTTCAGGTTTTAATTGAAACGGATTAATTAAAAAAATAATGACTGCGAGTGCTGCACAGATCAGTGCTATTACTTGTTTTGTAAAACGTAAACGCAAAAGAAGAATTTAATGCTAAAATATTAAATGAAACTGTAAACTTAACAGAAGTATTGCCTATCGGCTGCATCAACAAGAAAATCATTCAACATTTTTGTTGCCCTGCCTTCGCTTGTTTGGTCACCACTTGTCCCGAACTTATTTCGGGAAGACCAAACAAACGGCCCGGCCGGAAAGATCAACGAGGGCGAGAAGAATATTTATTAGTATTCCAACAAAACAAGATCGACTTCTCTAACTTTTGCAAAATCTTTATCAAACGTAAGTAATGGAACTTTTTGTTCAATTGCGGTAGCTGATATGATTGCATCAGGAACTTTCATTTCACCTTGCTACAATACAAGAAATAAACTAATAACTTGTGAGAGACGATCTTTATGCGGTTCTGTTTCCATCTTCATAAAGGCTGATCAGATTCTGTATACTGTCTTTTAATATTCCGGAAGCTTCATCAAAAAAACTGTCTTTATTTCTTTTAGAAGCTTTATTGTCAGTCGACTTTTTTATGGCAGCTCTTATGGTATTCAGGTCATCAAAAAACACCTGGATATTTTTTTCATAAAAAGGATTTATCGCTTCTATGTTTATTAAAATAGTTTCGTATTCGTTTACGATGCTGTTGATATCCTTTACGTTCTCTATGGAGTGCCTCCTTGGCATCCTGTTGAATAATGCCGTTAATGCTGTTGCTGTTGAATTCATGTACCGCCGGTTTTGTATGGCTGCAAACAAATGTACGGTACCAATACCCAATTTAACATTTTCCCGATGTCGGCAAATGGTCGGATACCTTTGCACTAATGAAATATTTTTTTTTGAAAACGGATTTTATTAGCGAAAGAAAACCTCATCTTTCACTAAATCGAAACATTTGTAATTTGGTTCGTGGGGAGAGGCTGACCGAGAATAAATTTTAGCTTGTATAACTATTTTTGAATGATATTTTTTTTATTCCCGATAAATTTTAAAACTTGAATGACTTCTCTTAAGTCATTTTAAGCTTATGTATTTTCTTTAAATTATGTCCGATGCAGATTAATTGCCATTCTGCTGTTGTTTTTTTAATTCCTTTCAGATAAAGATGGATGTAATTGAGATTGTGTTTGATGTTTCCAAAAACAGATTCAATACGCATTCGTTTAAGATACTTTAAATTCCCTTCTGCGCTGTTTAATCTTTCTCTTATTTCTTGTCGCAAATGTTCTCGTTTTTCAATGTGTATTTCTCTATACTTCCCTTTCACACAAAGGTTCTGTTTATCACATGCCGGACATTCTTTACATTTATAAACCTTGCTTTGTTGCTTGGTACGCCTATGTATAATGTTTGAATAAAAAGGCAGTTCTTTATTTTCAGGACATACAAAACAATCTTTTTGTTCATTAATAGTGCATTTTATCTACGGCTATCTTTTCAAAACCTTTTGTATTTTTTATTTTATCTGTGCCATCGATTAAGCCATTAGGTAAAAAATATTGCAGGTATTTTTTTTGGTATTAATAAATTCCGTAACGGTTTTTTCAAAAGGCAGCTTTTGCCTTGCACACCAAAATTGCATAGCATCAATTCCTTTCAGCCTTTCGCCGGTTTCAGTTATTAACAAAAAGTGCTCTTCTAAAAAAGATATTTCAATGGCATTAAGTAAGTGATCTTTTGATGTATGCGTGGGCGTTTTCTTTAGTGTATAATACACCTTTTGGGGGTACCAATTTTAACCAGGTAGTTATCTTCTATCATCTTCTTTACTAACCTATGAAGCAATTGCCTTGATACGCTTAGGCTCTCGGATAGATCAGCTAGTGTCGCTTCTCCATGCGCTGATAAGTATTTAATCAGTTGACTATTAATAGACATAGTTTACAGTTAACAGTAAACTGTAAATATAAATAAAGTTTAGTATGCTCCTTAATTCATTGATGAGATTATACCCAAAGCATCACTTGTTCCTTAATTGGTTCACACGTTCATCAAAACCTATATGTGTTCTATAGGATCTTCAAATGGCTTAAAGGTACCAAGCAGGTGTTGCGAATGATTTTGAGGCTTTTGTGTTTTAATATTTATGTGCTAAATTGGTCCACATAACAGATTTTAGTTTATCCTTACGCTCATTCCACATTCTCATTTCAACCAACAGGTCTGTTGCTCCTAATTCTAAGAGAACAGAATCTATAACAACGGTCTCCATCAGGAAGGCGGCTTTCAGTAAGCGATATGGTTTTTACTTATTACCCAGCCCAGTCCCTACTTTGCCGTAAAATGATAATTACTCAGCTTTTGCCATTCTTCTTTGGTTATTTGGTAGACGTAATTCAAGTGTTGTTCTTCGCCATAATATTCTATCTCTATTTCCCCGATTTTTTTTGCGCCAAATTTTTCGATAGCTTTTTGAGAACGGATATTGTTTGAGCCAATATGGAAGATTACAGTATCCACAAAATTAAAAGCGTGGTTAAGCATTACTGATTTTAAAGCTGTATTGTAAGTAGAGCCCCAATGATCTCTGGAGAGAAAGGTATATCCAATTGCAACGGATTTATTGGCGCTATTGTATTCATAAAATCTACTACTGCCTATAAGTTCATCTGTTTGAATATCTAAAACGAGAAATGCACCTCCTGATTCTATTGCGCCGGTAAAGTATATTTTAAATGCATCTTTTTGGTAACGGTTTTTATTGGGATGTTGCTCCCATATTAATGGGTCTGAGGCAACCTTGTAAAGAATTTCAAAATCTTCTGTTTTAAGAGGAATAAGTTTTACTAATTCATTTTTAAGCGCAGGTGGTTGTAAATCAAAAATCATTTTTATTGATTATAAATTTCATTAATGATGGTTCGGGAACTATTAATAGCTAAGCACCTATTACTAAATATAATAATCATTTATCATTTTTTATAAACAGGTAAATTTGTGGATGCCTTCACAAGTCCAACATATCGTTGCTCATTTTGATTTGGATTCATTTTTTGTTTCAGTAGAGATACTAAATAACCCTTCTTTAAAAGGCAAGCCTGTAATTGTTGGTGGCAGTGAACGTGGTGTTGTAGCAGCCTGCAGCTATGAGGCGAGAAAATTCGGTGTGCATTCTGCTATGCCGTCTTCACAAGCAAAGCGGCTTTGTCCGCAGGCAATTTTTGTAAAAGGAACAAGAGGAGAGTACAGCCGCTATTCAAGATGGGTCACAGAAATCATCGCTTCCAAAGCGCCGCTGTTTGAGAAAGCCTCCGTGGATGAATTTTATTTAGACCTCACCGGCATGGATAAATATTTTGATGCGCTGCAATGGACAATTGATCTTCGCAATCATATAATAAATGAAACAAAACTGCCTATTTCATTTGGATTAGCCAATAATAAGATGGTGGCAAAAATGGCAACTAATGAAGCAAAGCCCAACGGTTATCTGCAGGTGCCCTTCGGGAGAGAAAAAGAATTCTTAGCGCCACTGGATGTAAATAAAATTCCTGGTGTAGGAGAGCAGACCGGGCAGATTTTAAAGAACATGGGAATAAATACCACTGCTGATATTCATAAAAGCACCGCTGCTGAACTGGAAAACAGGTTAGGCGAATGGGGAATTGACTTATGGAATAAAGCACAGGGAATACATTCATCCAAAGTAGTTGCATATCACGAAGCAAAATCAATTTCAACAGAAAATACATTTGATGAGAATGTTCTTGATATGAAATTTTTAATGAGCGAGGTGGTAAGAATGACAGAAAGAATTGCATATGAATTAAGGCATGAAGAGAAAGTTGCAGGTTGTATTGCAGTAAAAATTCGCTACCCTGATTTTGAAACAACTTCAAGGCAAACAACCATTCCCTACACAGCTGCGGAAGATGAAATGATACCGGTTGTAAAAGATCTCTTTCATAAGTTATACAAAAAAGGTACCCCGGTACACTTGCTGGGCGTTCGTTTAAGCGAATTAACCAACAATGCCGTTCAAACAAATTTATTCAGCAATACAGAGAAAAAAGCAGGCTTATACAAAGCAATAGATGATGTAAAAAATCGCTTCGGCAAAACGTCTTTGCATAGAGCTTCGTCTAAATAATTTGAAATTTCTGATTTTTTGATTTTAGATTTGCTCTGGTAGCTTGCCCAGGCATTTTAATTTTTTAATTTTTAATCTAATTTTTATGAGTTTACGTTTAGGGGATACTGCTCCCAACTTTAAAGCAAAAACCACTGAGGGAGAAATAGATTTTTACGAATATCTCGGCGACAGCTGGGGGGTTTTATTTTCTCACCCGGCAGATTATACTCCTGTTTGTACCACGGAATTAGGGAAGACGGCATTACTTAAAAATGAGTTTCACGCAAGGAATGTAAAAGTACTTGCGGTAAGTGTTGATCCGCTGGAGAAGCACTTGGGCTGGAGAAACGACATTAATGAAACGCAAAACTGCTCTGTTGATTTCCCTATCATTGCTGATGAAGACAAAGCTGTTGCCAACCTTTATGGAATGATACATCCAAATGCATCAGAAACCTTTACAGTTCGTTCATTATTTGTAATTGGTCCTGATAAAAAAGTAAAATTAACGCTCACTTATCCTGCATCAACGGGGAGAAATTTTCACGAGGTTTTACGGGTGATAGATTCTTTACAGCTTACAGCAAAATACAGCGTAGCAACCCCTGCTGACTGGAAGCATGGTGAAGACGTAATAGTGGTACCGGCTGTAAGTACAGAAGATGCCATGAAAAAATTTGAAAAGGGTGTAAAGATCGTTAAACCTTATTTGCGATATACTCCGCAACC
>JBPCQG010000016.1:0-11593 GCA_050998315.1 Chitinophagaceae bacterium | reverse complement strand
CATGCGTTCATTAATTTTTTTCTTCGTTAATTCTTCAATGGGAACATTTAATTTTTCAGATAAATATTTGTGCAATGAAACATTCAGTACTTTATAAAACTGAACAGCATCACCATCAGATAGTTTTTCTTCGGCATCTGCCAATGGGTTTACAGGAATAATAAACTCATTGCTTCCTTCAACTTTATTTTCTTGAAGATCTTTGGAAGCGTTTACATTTTCGACGACCGCCCCTTTACGTTTATTCTTTACCATAAATATTATTAATAAACACATAAGCACCCCGCCACCTATAAAATAGTATCGGTAATTATAAAGGATGCCATACCCATTGTTATCCTCTTCTTTATGTTGCCCGCTCTCTGCATTAATAATTTTTTGAGAATTACCGCTTCCTTTGTTAACATGAAAAAGTAATGACTGGGTGCTTATTGTTTTATACGATTGAGTTGCAATATCAAAAAATGAAAAATTTATTGCAGGGATTGTATAATCTCCGGCATTGTTTGCTGTGAATGGATAAATAAATACTTTATCACCCTTAATGGGTACGCTGAATTTATCCAGGTTTTCTGAAGATTTGGATTCAAATCCTTCTAAACCTTGTGGCCATAGCACATTCGGAGCATTAATTAACTGTATATTTCCGGCACCGGAAATAATTATTTTCATAGCCCCTGCATCATCTGTTGTAATATTATTTTTTTCAAGGCCTGCGACAATTTTAAAGTTACCAACTGCTCCTTTAAAGTATTCAGGCTTATTTGCATCGGGTAAAGGCTTTACATTAACATTTAATGTATCACACGTTACTGTTATTATTTGTTGCTCTGTTGCATTACCCGGAGCATTTTCATCTGCAAAATCACGAAGCATGTCATAAAAAATATTCCCCTTTCTATTACCGGCGTAGTCAGATTTTAAAAACGTTATGCTGTTCTTAACTTCAACCGGTTCTAAACTTAGTTTACCCGCTTGTAATGGAAACAATTGTACTTTTCTCAAAGTATAAACATTGTATTCCCTGCTATTAAATTTTTCTGTTCTCAGTGAAAGATTATCAGGCATCTCCAACTCACTGACCGAAAAGCCATTAAATGAAGGCGCCTTTAAAACATTTGACTCTGATTTTAATCTTGTATATAATTTATAGGTGGCAATGATTGGCTCCCCGACATAACAGCTTTTTTTACTTACATCAATCTTTACAAAAAGATTTCTTTTAATTTTCTCTGCAACATTCTCCCCTTTTTTAAGGATATAATCGTCAAACTGATGTGTTACGGGCTCCGCCGGAAAATCGAGGGTAATATTACCGAATGGAGAAGACAAAGAAGTGCCACCTGCAGTTTTTGAAGAGCTGGAATTAGTAACCTGTATACCCAATGAATTAGACTTATACTCTTTTCCATCAGCTTTTGCTGTTGCGGAACCGATAATAAAGTTCCCTGTGGCTAATGGCTGCAGCACAAAACCTATAGAAAGCGATTGTTTTATATTACCATTGATATTGCTCATGCTGCTTTGGTGATTTGGTCCGCTTACAACAGCAAAGTTTTTAAATGGAGGTGGCACTATGCTTTCAACATTGGCAGCATTATCTACTGTAAACTGTACCTGCAGGTAATCATTTTTACCTATAGTTTTGTTATTAGCAGAAGCTGAGAATTTAACCTGAGCAATAGAACAAGAGTAAAAAAAAGTAAAAAAAAGTGCGAGGAAATATTTTGAAAAACCCCTCGAAGTACCAGCATGTAAATTTATATCCATTACATATCTTTAAATGCAAAATTAACCTATAATAAAAAAGTTGAAAAATAAGAGGATGTTAAAAAAGGTTAATCTCATAGGTCTCCCAAAAGTGGACGTATCACAATGTCTTCAACACAAGCCTGCGGAGATAATTTAGAACTGGCAAAAATAACATCTGCAATATCTGAAGCTTCCATTATTCTTGATTCCGATACTCCGCTTCCATGCCATGATGAGGTGTAAACTGCTCCCGGGTAAACTGCCGTTACTTTTATATTAAATGGCTTTAATTCTTCCCGCAAATTTTTGCTAAACCCCATTAAAGCGAATTTACTTATACTGTAAGAGCCTCCATTGGCATACGCTTTTAATGCAGCAATTGAACAGATATTAAAAATATGCCCCTGCTTTTTATCCATCATTTTTGGTAAAAGAACTCTTGTTAAATGATAAGCAGCATATAAATTAATGTCTATCATTTTTTCAAGCAATCCATCTTCTTCATTATAAATACTCCCCGGTATAAATTGTCCTGCATTATTTATTAAGATATCTATCTGAGAAGTTTGTTTTAAAACCCAATTACCAAATTCCTGTGCAGATCTTTTTTCACTTAGATCTGCAGGATAATAAAACACTTTGCAATTATATTTTACCTGAAGTTCTTTGGCTGTTTCAGAAAGTTCTTTTTCGTTTCTTGCGCAAATAAATAAATTATTCCCATCAGCGGCAAATTTATGAGCAGTTACCTTCCCCATCCCCTTGCCTGCTCCTGTTATTACCACATTCAAAGCATCTTGCTGCGTTAAGGGGAGATCATGAGAACTCATAATTGAAAATATTTGTATTGTACATTGCAAACTTATTATGAATGGAAACAAATACAGGCATTTATTTTTTGACCTTGATCATACGCTTTGGGATTTTGATACCAATGCCAAAGAAGCATTAAGTGAATTGTATGAACATTTTAAATTAAAGGAACTGGTTATCTCACCCTTTGATGATTTTTATACTACTTACCTCCATCATAATGCTATTATTTGGGACAGGTACCACAAAGGATTTATTACTGCAGAAGAGCTTAAGTGGAAGCGTATGCAGCGTACTCTGCTAGATTTTAAAATAGGAGATGAAGTATTAGCAAAAGACATGAGCGCAAAATTTTTAGAGATACTCCCTACCAAAAAAAGATTATTTGATTACACTCCTGAGATACTGGATTATCTAATTAATAAAAAATACAACCTGCATCTTTTAACCAATGGTTTTGAAAAAACACAATGGAGTAAGATTACCAATAGCAACATTGCCAGGTATTTCACCAATGTTATTACTTCCGAAATATCAAGCTCTGTCAAGCCATCAAAAGAAATGTTTGAATATGCCATTACTAAAGCCGGCGCACTACTACATGAAAGTATTATGATAGGTGATAATCTTGATGCTGATATACAGGGAGCGATTAATGCCGGGATGGACTCTATTTTTGTAAATCATATAAATGCTACTACTACATTAACTCCAACTTATACTATTTATAATTTGAGAGAGTTGGAGAATATCTTATAATAATCGTAAAGACCTTGAAAGTTTCAAAAACATTGGTTCTCCCTAAATTTAAATAGTTGCCAAAACAGTAACTCCGCCTTTAACTAATTGATTAAGCTTAACATCGACAGTTGCATCAATTGGCAAAAGCACATCTACCCTGCTTCCGAACTTTATAAATCCCATCTCTGCTCCCTGTGTAACCTGTTGCCCAATTTTTAAATAATTTACGATCCTTTTTGCCAGAGCACCTGCAATTTGTTTAACAAGAATTATTGCGTCTTCATTTTTTATAACTACCGAATGTCTTTCGTTTTCCGTTGAAGATTTGGGGTTCCAGGCCACTAGATATTTTCCTTTATGATATTGGCTATACAACACTTCACCACTAATAGGGATACGATTAATGTGAACATTAGCAGGGCTCATAAAAATGGAAACCTGCAACCGCTTATCATTAAAATATTCAGTGTCAAAAATTTCTTCTATCACTACTACCTTACCATCTGCAGGGCAAATTATTTGTGGATGGCTTACGGTAAAATTTCTTTTGGGAGAGCGGAAAAAAGAAACAATAAATAAGAAGACTATTGCACTTGCAATTAAAATTATCCAGCTAACAACTGGCATTAAAGTTAAATAGTAAAAAAAACTGGTGTTGATAAGCCCCAATAAAACTGCAGTAATAATAATAGTTACATATCCTTCTTTATGGATCTTCATTAAAAAAACTTAAAACGCAAATATAAATTAGTCAGCGGGAGAAAGACTTATTATCAGCCCATAAAAAAATAAAGATATAACCATACAAACGGTGTAGCAATCAACAGGGAATCGAACCTGTCTAAAAAACCACCATGTCCCGGTAGTATGTTGCCGCTGTCCTTTATCTGCGCCAAACGTTTAAGTTTACTTTCTAACAAATCTCCAAGTGTTCCGAACACTGCACAAATGGCTGCAATAACAGTGAAGACTATTACATTGAAATTGAGCCACCAACTTATTAATGCCATTGCAGCAACGCAAAGAATAACACCGCCTATAGTTCCTTCCCATGTTTTTTTAGCAGATATTTTGGAGAAAGGAGTTTTGCCAATTAATGAACCGACTATATATGCCATCGTATCATTTATCCAAATAGAAAAGATTATCATACATGGAATAATCTTACTATAATTATCCGTGACATGAATCAATAGAGCAAACCGCAAATAAAACATCAAAAAAATTGGAAGGCTAATATATAGTAAGCCTAATGGCAAATAATACCTAAACTTTTCAGGGTTTATCTTCTTTAATATTTTGATAAACTCCCACCAGCACCCGAAATGAATTACAGCAAAAAGAATAATAAAACTCCACTGGTTCAATAACAAACCAGTAACCATTACAATTGCAAAAACAATAGCAGTTAATGTTCTTGTTTTAAAAGTTTGGAGATTAAATGCCATGTAATCAACTATGAATTGTTTGCTGTCCAGTTATGAAACTCATCTTCAGGAGAAATTTCTTCAACATGTTTTGACTGCTGAATGGCAGAGGTTTGTTTATATAGCTGAAATAAATAAAGTAGTAACAGCATTGCAATAGCTCCCATCCATAATGGAAAATTATCTTCTACATTTTTATTTTTCACTCCGTTCATCGTCATTACATACAACGCCGTAAGCTGCACCCCGTTAAAAAGAAAATGAAATAAAATACTCAGCCATAAACTTCCGCTGTAGTAAAAAATAAAGCCCAAAACTACTCCCAGCGCAAATCTTACTAAAAAACCATAGAAAGACAAATGTATAAGACTGAAAATTATACTGGTTAAAATTATCGCTACCCACGGACCTTTAAACCACCGGGTAAAAAGATTTTGCATACCACCCCTGAAAAACATTTCTTCAAAAACGGCTGGCAAAAATGCAATCACAATTAATGAGATAATATATTTTGAGAATGAATTGATATTAATCAAAGCAGCTTCCTGCAATTCCCTTTCAAGCTCCATTGCTTTAAATTTTGCAGCCCAGTACGGCGATATGGGTAGTATTTTATTTAGTTCCGCTAAGGCGCCAGACAATGGAAATGTCAGGATCAGAATTCCAATTAATAATAAAACCTGTTTATAATTAAATCGAAAATTAAATCCCAGGTATGTAAAAGGTTTTCTGTAACAGATGAGTGCGAAAAAATGTGCAGGCACAAAAAAGATAAAAAAAGTTGTCACAGCCTGCAAAACCATATTAACCTTGTAATATTTTGGCTGCAAAATTTGCTCTGCGTTAAGCGGAAAGGGATCTGTGGTCATTATACTCCAAATAGCAAAAGTTGCCAATGAACCAATCATAAGTCCGCCACCGGTTAGCCCAAGAAAAATAGCAAGTTGTGTAGGGTATTTTACATTCTTTGAATTTGGCTCAATCATCATATCTCTTAAAATTATAAGGCGTAAATTTACAGCCATTTTTGTATGCTGAAAATTGGCAACATATCATTACCCGAGTTTCCTTTACTTCTTGCGCCGATGGAAGATGTAAGCGATCCTCCATTCAGGGCTGTTTGTAAAGATAATGGCGCAGACCTGATGTACACTGAATTTATAAGCAGCGAAGGTTTAATAAGAGATGCCATTAAGAGCCGCAAAAAGCTTGACATATTTGATTATGAAAAACCTGTAGGCATACAAATTTTTGGGGGTGATGAAGACAGTTTGGCAATGGCAGCAAAAATAATTGATGCCACAAACCCTGATCTTCTTGATATAAATTTTGGATGTCCGGTTAAAAAAGTTGCCTGCAAAGGAGCCGGAGCCGGAGTATTAAAAGATATTCCATTGATGATACGTTTAACGGATGCCGTTATCAAAAGCACTCATTTA
Organism: Chitinophagaceae bacterium; assembly: GCA_050998315.1. GTDB lineage: Bacteria > Bacteroidota > Bacteroidia > Chitinophagales > Chitinophagaceae > Ginsengibacter. The sequence goes on along the minus strand of JBPCQG010000016.1, from coordinate 5,421 downwards.
CCTGTAACTGTTAAAACAAGATTGGGCTGGGATGATTCAACAAAAAATATTATAGAGGTGGCGGAACGTTTACAGGATATTGGAATTAAAGCTCTTGCCATTCATGGAAGAACAAGAACTCAAATGTATAAAGGTGAGGCAGACTGGACACTGATAGCAAAGGCGAAAGAAAATCCAAGAATTACTATTCCTATTTTTGGAAACGGAGATATTGATTCCCCAAAAAAAGCATTGATATATAAAAATAAATATGGCGTAGATGGCATTATGATAGGTCGTGCTGCCATTGGCTACCCCTGGATATTTAATGAAATAAAACATTATGTGGCAACAGGCGAATTATTAGCGCCACCAACCATTGAAGAAAGAGTTGAAGTATGTAAAAAGCATTTAAGAAGATCCGTAGAGTGGAAAGGGCCTATAGTAGGTATTAACGAAATGCGAAGGCATTATTCAAACTACCTTAAAGGCATGCCTAACATAAAAGAGTACAGGAGTAAATTAGTAATACTAAAAGCGATGGAAGAAATTGAAGCAGTGCTTGATGAAATTGTAAGCCAATATGCCGGTTACGATTTTGAAAGAGAGCCTATCGTTTTACAAAACTATCATGAGCACTGTGTAGTGTAATGATTATTAATACACGAATTTTTTTACGAATTATGATTAACATAGTTGTTCGTAATTCGATTTAATTCGTGTTATAATTTGTATTTAGCTATTACCAATTACTTAACCGGATACCAAAATTATAAGGCATCATATTCAATTCATTTTCAAAAATTGATTTTGGGGTGTAAGAGCCATACAAACGTACCGGACCAAGTCCAAGTTCTCCGACGTAGGAGAACTTCCATTTTTCCAGATCATAATCACCGCGATTTTTTTGTTTTCCGCGTTCACCGCTAATTTGTTTATTGCGGCTATTATATAAATATCCCATACTTACTCCGGCGCTTAAACTTAATCCTTTAGAAGATGAATTTGGATTGGTTCTGAAATTTATCATGAACGGTATTGTTGCATAATCTGCCGACAGTTTATTTTTGGAGAAAGCTATAGAATCCCTGAATACAAATGGATGATTTATATTTTGAGATGAATTATAGGGATTAGCGCCATCTTCTTTAAAACTAACAGCAGATTTAAAACGATAATTATTTAGCTCCACCCCTATACCATACTTAAGGTTTACATAATGCTTAATAAGATTTAGCCTTTGCATGAATACCCAGATATTAACATTTGAAGATTTACCATTTTTTAAATTAAAATCATTAGCTCCCAATGGAGCAGTGGTACCCGGTTTATTAATAAGATAGTTTTGAGATGTTGCGGATACGTAATTGGTTTTATCGCTCCAGTTAGCAAATCCCAAATCAATAATAAAATTTGATGTGCTGGTGCTAGAATGTTTCTCTTTCCTGTTGCCCATTGTAACAGTTGTCTGTTTACGTTTTTGATCGGGTGAATCTTTTTTTATGATCACCATACCGCCAATGCGAATTGTGTCTACTCTTTGATTTTTTGTCGAGTCAGTTTTTGTCGAGTCAATTTGTGCAAACAATGTTGCTGATACAAAACATAATGCAGTCATTAAATAAATCCGTTTCATACTACTTATTTACTTTTAGTTTCAATTAAATTGTGATAATCCTTTTCTAATTCTGCGGTTCCCGATTTAAAAATATTGTTCTTAAAAGGAATTTTTCTTTCAATTGAACGCTTTACTTTTTTTAAAAAATTACCCACTTTACTTTTCCTGAACTCCTCAGTAGTGATATTATAAAAAACGTAGTTCTCGTTTTTCACCTCTGCATCTGCAATATAAGATGCAGTTTGTGCGTAATTATTATTTTCGAGGGCAGGCATCTTTGTTAAAGCCTTATCAGTAGGCTCATGTGCTGTAACAATTGGCTGTGGAAGCTCATTGGTTTTAATTACGTCATTTGTGTTCGGTACCTCATTTATAACAACGTTTTCTCTTTTTTGTTCTATCTTTTTATCTACTTCCATTCTTTTGTCAGTAGGGTCAATATTTTTTACTGTTACATCCTGCCGGGGTGCAATTTGTTTTTGTACTGAATTATCACGTTCCTTTGGCACAGCTTTAGGCGTTAAAGTATTTTCATTGTCTGCCGTTTTTACCAACGGAAAATATTTACTGTTAACTTTTTGTTCAATCGGTTTAACAGCATTATTCTCTTTTGGAACAGGTTTGCTGGTAGCAACATCACTCTTTGTTTTATTCTCCTGTAGATAACTAATACCCGTCCACAATCCTATGCCTAATAAAACTGCTGCTGCCAATGTTTTCCAGCGAAAGGGGATTACTTTACCATTATCTTCATTTTTGTACAGGAAACTTTTATCAGGAAAAACAATGGTTGTATCCGGTATATATTTTACCTGCTGCAATAAAGTAAACTCGTTTTGTAACGAAGAATTTGATAGTGCAAATTTTTCTGTTTCCTCTATTTCAGATAAGCTAAGTTCATTATCGTTATACAATAAAAACTTTTCTTCATAATTATTTTGATTGATATACTGAGCTTGTTGAAGCACTTCCTTTTTAAAGAGAAAGCTTTTGTCTTTAAGTTCAATTGTATTATCGGGCTTTACAACAGATTGCTGCAACATCACAAATTCTTCTTCAAGGTCAGGATTTTGTTGCACAAACATCTCTACCATACTTTTTTCCTCTGCAGATAATTCCTTATCAGCATACAGTAAAAAATATTCTTCGTAATTATTTCTGTTGATGTTCATACTGATTTATTTTATATCACATTCTCTCTTCTCACTAAATAAGTTTTTAATTGTAGACGGGCCCTATGGAGATAAACTTTCACCTGGCTTTCGCTCAGTCCCGTTATTTTTCCGATCTCGAGGTAATTATAGCCTTCATAATCTTTTAATAATACGAGACTTCTTTGTGTTTCACTAAGTTTATGTAATGCCTCATCCAGTATTTTTTTTACATTATGTTGCTGCTTATCAATTACACCTGCGTCTACTTTAAATTCTTCCTGTAATACTATTCTTTTCTGCTTCCTTATATGGTCTATCATCTGGTGATATGCTACTGTAAACAGGTAGGATTTACTCCTGTCATTATCAATCTGCTCCCTGTTTAACCAAAGCTTTTCAAAAGCTGTTTGTACAACATCCTGTGCATCCTCTTTATGCCCAAGATTTTTAAGGATAAAGCGATAAACATTATCAGCATACTGGCTCACACACTGGTTGTACTCTTTCTCTGTCATAAACTAGATTGGCAAATTATGATTATACTGATAAGCATTATTGAAGTTATACGTGTAGTTAAAGCAAAAGTTACATCACCTCCTAAATCCTCCTTAAAGGGAGGACTTTGTTAGTCTAAAATAATTTATTAAAACAATACTATTACTTTTTAAATAGACTTCACATTTTAATGGAGTTTCGTAAGTCTCCCTTTAGGGAGATTTAGAGGGTTTACTATCTTTTCTCAATTTCATGTAGGTTTGCGAAAGTTAAAAATGTAAAATGAACACAAACTTTATTTATCGCATTGGTGCAGAATTAGAAGAGATCAAGGTTGCGGGACTCTATAAAAATGAAAGAATAATTACCAGTGAGCAGGGAGCAAAAATTACGGTGAACGGAAAAAAGGTTTTGAACTTTTGTGCGAATAATTATCTCGGCTTATCCTCACACCCCAAAGTAATTAAAGCCGCTAAAAAATATATTGACAAAAGAGGTTATGGTCTTAGCAGCGTACGTTTTATTTGTGGTACCCAGGATATTCATAAAGAACTTGAAAACAAGATCTCTGAGTTTTTAGGCACAGAAGATACCATATTATATGTAGCCGCATTTGATGCAAATGGTGGTTTGTTTGAGCCCTTATTTGGTGAACAGGATGCAATTATCTCCGATGCTTTAAACCATGCAAGTATAATTGATGGGGTAAGATTATGCAAGGCACAGCGCTTACGTTATGAACATAACAACATGGAAGATCTTGAAAACAAATTAAAAGAATCTGCTTCTTCAAGAAGCCGTATTATAGTCACCGATGGTTCCTTTAGTATGGATGGAACAATAGCAAAGCTGGATACAATATGTGAACTGGCTGATAAATATGATGCCATTGTAATGATTGATGAAAGCCATTCCAGTGGCTTTTTGGGTAAGAATGGAAGAGGCACACGTGAGTATAGAAATGTAATGGGAGGAATTGATATCATAACGGGAACGTTAGGTAAAGCCTTAGGAGGAGCAAGCGGCGGTTTTACAAGTGGGAAAAAAGAGATAATTGAAATGCTTCGCCAACGCAGCAGACCTTATTTGTTTAGCAACAGTATTGCTCCAAGTATTGTGGGCGCTTCCTTAGAAGTATTTGATATGCTAAGCAAAACAACCAAATTACGTGACAAACTGGAAAAGAATACAAAGTATTTTAGAAAGAAAATGACAGCTGCAGGTTTTGACATTAAGCCCGGAGACCATCCTATTGTTCCCATAATGTTGTACGATGCTGTGCTGGCACAGGATTTTGCTGCCAGATTGCTGGAAGAAGGAATTTACGTGATAGGTTTTTTCTTCCCGGTAGTAGCAAAGGGACAGGCTCGTATTCGTGTGCAAATTAGTGCAGCCCACAAAAAGAAACAGCTTGACAAAGCCATTGAAGCTTTCACAAAAATTGGAAATGAATTGCAGGTGCTTAAAACTAAAATCAACCAAAAAAATGACAGAAACAGCAGCAACGTTCAAAGCTAAGAGCACAATTAAAAGCGCTGACCTTGAGCATCGCAAAAAAATAAATTTTAATATCGGAAGATATGATGCAGTAGTTCCACAGGGTAAACATCAATTCAGTGATGTTCATCTTGCAAGAGAAAGAGCAAAAAATGTGAAATGGAAAGCTATTGAAACATTAGACCAGCAGCTGGAACAGTTTGAAATGAATTTTATTAAGAACGGCGGTAAAATTATCTGGGCATCTGATGCGCAGGAAGCATTGGATGAAATTTTAAATATCTGTAAAGAAAGAAAATGCAAAACACTGGTAAAGAGCAAGAGCATGGTTACGGAGGAAATCCATCTGAATCCTTTTTTAGAAAAAAATAATATTGACAGCGTTGAAACAGATCTTGGTGAATATATTCAGCAACTAGATGGTGAAGCTCCTTATCACATTGTTACACCTGCAATGCATAAAAGCAAAGAAGATGTAGCAAAATTATTTGCAGAAAAATTAGGAACCGATCCTAAGCTAACACCTGAAGAACTCACATTGGTTGCAAGAGTTAAATTAAGAGAAAAATATGTTCAGGCAGAAATTGGAATTACCGGAGCTAATTTTATAATAAGCGATACAGGAAGTATTGCCGTTACAGAAAATGAAGGCAATGCACGATTGAGCGCTGCTTTTCC
>JBPCQG010000141.1:0-15126 GCA_050998315.1 Chitinophagaceae bacterium | reverse complement strand
ATTGTATCACGTCCATAAAATATTGAATTCTTTATGTTGCTTATTGCTGTTGCACGTACACTTTTCAGCAATGGTATTTTAGCAGCTTCATATTTTTTTTCTAAATAAAGCAAATTTCGGTACATGTAATAACACCTTAATGGGGAATGTATTGACTTTCTTTTTTTTGCCAGAAAAAGTGTTTTAATTGAAGATCTGTTTACCTGTCTGCCAAGCTCATGCGAAAGATAAATGTTTGAAAATTCTATCAGGGAAAAGCCACCGATCTTAGCACGGATGCAATAATCATGATCTACAGAATCAATAAATAGTGCTTCATCAAAATTTCCCAGGTTTTTAAACCGTATAAGATTTATTAATGTTCCGGACGTAATTAATTCATGTATCTCAGTTGAGGTACATACATCAGACGAATGCTTTTTTAACCTGCCGTACCTTGTGCCAAACATTGCAACATTTTGCTTAGGTTCATATTTATCAAAGCAATTAAAATAATTGCAGATTGCTTTTTCTGAAAAATATGAATCCTGGTCCATTGTAAGCATCCAATCAAATTGTTCGTGTATTGCCTTATCTGCTCCTGAATTTAATCTTTTTGCAATACCATCATTATTATAATCATGAAAGAATTCAACCTTTGGTAATTGCTTCAACTCTTCTTTTACCGCAGATTCTGTTTCTGTATTATCAAACACAAAAACTTTAGCAACATAATTATAGTATGTTTTAAGATTAATAATAAAATCTGGATCGGGATGATATAATATTACTACTGCAGCTATTTTCATAAATATTATATCTATTGCAGATGATTGTTTACAAACAATATATTTTTTGCAGGATAATTTTTTTCAATAAATGATTTAAGTCTTCTGTTTGTATTTCTCATTTTTAATTCTACAGCAACTTTACTAAAATCAAAGCTTTTAATTGTTTCTATCATTTGGTCAACAGTAAGTGATTTAAATTGTGCTGAAATAAAAAAATGCTCAATCACTTTATTCCATTCATCTTTGTTAGACCAGTAATGAGCTATTGAATTATCAGCAGACTGCAATCCATACGTTTTATCAAGGGCTACTGATAACGCAAATTGTTCGATCAATCGGGGAGTGACATTTTGTTCACACATTTCATCGCATATAGCTAATGCGAGTAAACACTCTTCATTATTTTTTTTATTTGGAGTAGCCACTATACCTGCATTCCACATGGAGTGTGATGGAAGTATAGCAATACCGCTGTAAATATTATGCTGCACCTGCGACCACATCTTACTTACAGTTTTACTTTTTAATACTGACAATTTTCCTTCGTCTTTATGCATCAATGCAGCGCCCTGTAAAATTGTTATTTTTAACGGTTCAATATTTTTGTATAAAAACGTATCAGCATCAAGATATAAAACAGGTTGATTTTTATAGAAGTTACATAACATTTCAATTGCCTTAATTTTTATCCTCCAAAAAAAATTATGCCTTCCCTTCCAATCATTTAATATTTTTTCATCAACCTTAATAACATTGATGTAGTTTTTAAAATCTGTATAAAAATCAGGATAGTCTGTAACAACATTGATGGTATTTATTTTTTCGCCCTGGGTTAAAAAAGAATAGATGGAAAAATGCGCCTCTATATGGTTATTTATATTTTGCCCAAAAACTAAATAGAGAAGGTTCATAAAGCTATAGCATCAATTCTAAGTAAAATAAACAGAATTTGTATAAGTTTATATAAAAAGATAATTCTTTGTGCCTTTATTAATTCATTCCACTTATGATTAGGACTTTGATATCTGTTGTTATGTGCACATATAATGGCAGCAAATTTATTGATGAGCAAATTGAATCAATACTTAACCAGGATTATAGCAATATTGAATTGATAATTTTAGATGATAATTCAACTGATGGCACATGGCAAATGCTTAATAGCTGGCGAAAAAAAGATTTAAGAATTAAAATTTATAGAAACGAATATAATGTAGGGTATAATAAAAATTTTGAGAAGGCAATTCAATTGGCTAATGGTGAGTTTATAGCTCTTTCAGATCAGGATGATATTTGGATGCCACAAAAAATATCAAAGCTTGTAAATGCATTTCAGGATGATAAAATTTCACTTTCGCATAACCGTTCAGTAAGATTTGAAGATGGAAGACTAAGGCTTAAAAGCGCCTCTTTACATTATCATTTTAAGGGCAACGATACCCGCAAACTATTTATGTTTAACCAGGTAAATGGTCACGATATAATGTTTAAAAAAAAATTTGTGCAAAAGTTTTTGCCAATACCCGACGGGATGATGTATGATTGGTGGATTGCTGTAATTGCAACTTGCTATGGACGCATTGCATCAGTTAATGAATACCTGGTTCATCATCGCATTCATTCAGAAAATAGTTTTTTTTCTAAACACTCAGATATGAAAAAAAGGCAACTAGATCTTCAGGATGTATTGCAGCTTTTTACAACTATCAATGTTTTGAATGCCGAAGCCAAAACTTTTCTTAATAAATTTTTAGAATTGCTTGTAAAACAAAATAAAAAGCAAAAAGCAGTTTTTAATTTCGAGCTATTTATTTTTTTTTATAAAAACGGCAAAATAATATTTGGACATAAACGCAGGTGGTTTCCAAAATGGAATTATTTTAAAAATGCTATAAAATATGCAAGGATGGATTTTAATGGAAAAGGAATTACACTATAAGCTACATTAAGAAAATCCCTGCAAGAATGAATAAAGGTTAGTTATATTATTTTGCTTTATTTTTTCAAAAAGCTCCTGCTTTTTTACATCGTTCATTCTTCTTTTCTGGATAATATAAAATGCCTTTTCTGCCAGAAGAAAATATTTTTTATCGGAGTTATTAACTTCGTTTAACTTTTTTATTATTGCTGAAAACAATTCATCAATTCCTTTTTTTTCTGAAGCAACTGTTTTCAAAACAGGAATTTTAACATCAGCTTTATGAAAAACAGGGGCAAGCATCATTTTTAGGTTGTTTACAAATGTTTCACCATCCGGCCTGTCACTTTTATTTACAACAAATATGTCCGCAATCTCCATCAAACCGGATTTCATAGTTTGTATAACATCACCACCTTCCGGAACTAATACTACAATTGTAACGTCTGCAAGTCCTGCTATTTCAACTTCACTTTGTCCTACGCCTACTGTTTCTATAATTATATAATCGAAGCCTGCGGCCTTCATTACATCGCTTATCTCAATAATTTTTGGATGTAATCCTCCGAGTGAGCCCCGGGTAGCAAGTGAGCGGATAAATATATCTGGATTATTATACCATGCACTCATTCTTATCCGGTCACCAAGTAAGGAACCAAAGTTAAAGGGTGAAGAAGGGTCAACGCAAAGTACACCAACCCTTTTTTCTTTCTTAACCATCTCACCAATTAATGCGTCAGTTAAAGTGCTTTTTCCTGCGCCTGGCGGGCCTGTAATGCCAATAATTTTTGCAGAATGTTTGGGTTGCAGGGATTGCATCAATTTTTCATAGCCGGCAGTTTCATTTTCGATCAGGGAAATAGATCGTGCCAAAGATTTGGCGTTGCCTTTTTGTATTTCCTTTAATAATTGATGCCACATTGCTTGTGATATAAAATCCTCCCGAAAGTAATAATTTGTTTATGGAAGAATCATATGCTCTTATAATTTCGAAAGCTAAACAACCGCCTTCCTGTCTTTTTTTCGATCCAATACAGCAATCGGTCTTTCAAAGAGAATTTCTTTTTACCAATATCTAGTTCAATTTCCCAATTTTTTTTACCAATACGCTCCTGCATAACCAGTGGGTGGGTTTCTTCAAACTTTCTGAGTGAATCAAAATCATTGTAATCATAAAAATCAGTGCTTTGGAGAAATGCATTCATCTCTTCATCGCTATGCCATAATTTTCCTGCGTTATTTTGTTTTTGTTTCATTTGGTAAGGATTTTTCACCCACCCATAATGATATATATAAGCATCAATGAGCTTTACAGCCATTTTTTGTTTATTACGACGGAAACCCTGGGCATCTCTAAAGGCTTGTATAGTTTTATCATTTCTTATAATTCTCACCTCCTTGTTATACCATCTTCGGCTGTCCCCTACATAATTATAAGTCCCATAAAAATGGAGGTAATTAAAAAGTAACCCATCTATTTTTTTATCATTCAGATAATATTCAGCAGAGTGGCGGATGGCAGCATGATATTTCTCGTGTAATACTTCATCGGCCTGTATATAAAATGCCCAATCGCTTCCGGAGTCAATATTTTGGAAGGCTTTGTTCGTTTCCAGAGCTAATACTTTTCCTTCCTGTCTCAATGCAGGATCCCAAACAGAATTTATAATTTTAATTTTCTCGGATGGTATTGAACGAATGAGTTCTTCAGTGGTATCACTACTCTCCCCCACACTAACTACCATTTCATCAACTACAGGTAAAATCGAAAGAATGGCTTCTGTAATGGGGTAATCGTTTATTACGGCATCTTTAATTATGGTAAAGCCACTGATCTTCATACATCAATATTATGTGCAACGTATAATCTTTTTAATAGTTGCAAAAATTGTTCACATTATTTCATATAAGTTGCCGGCATCTTTTCTTTCTTTTCAATCTCCCATAGTTTGGCATATTTTACAAAGCTTTCATGCGCTGCGAAAGAAGAGAGTACAAAGCCATGTACACCATCTAAAAATCCCAAACGGATAAAATAATTTACAATAAAATTTACGGGAGGGCCAAAAATCATTTTAAGAAGAAAATGTTTTTTACCCTTTTTGTAAAGTTCCTTTGCTCCTAAGGTGGTGTAATTATTTATTTTTTCTATTTGATGAGTGATGGATCTATAAGAGTAATGCAGTAAGTATCCCCGGAGTTGTTTAATTTTTTCTGCTTTAGGTATTATCAAACTTTCGTGAACTTCCCTTTCGTTCCATCTGACTTCATTTTTATTAAATAAGCGAACTTTGGTTTCGGGCCTGGAAACGCCGTGCTTTATAAAATCTATATAATAATAGTGAACAAATAGTAAGCTGTATGGCCCTGCCAGACCTGTATTTTTTTCTTTTATAATTGAAGTTGCTAATTCATCGCTGATAATTTCATCTGCATCTAATGATAAAATATAATTATTTGTTGCTATTGATATTCCCAAATTTTTTTGCGGGCCATATCCCAACCATTCTTGTTGATGAAAAACGACTTTTTTTTCTTTACAAATTTCAGCTGTGTTATCAGTTGAAAAAGAATCTATAACAATTATTTCATCACTCACTTTTTTTACTGCATCAATGCAATTACCGATGGTGGCAGATGCATTGTTTGTTATTACCACTGCGGATATTTTATCCATTTTTTATTTCAAAAATAAACTATCATGGAATTTATATTTTAATTAATGAGAATTTCTTTTATTTTGATTTTATATGACCAACTTCATCCCTATCTTTCCTTTATCAATTGTAGTATATCCCGGCGAGGATTTGAACCTGCATATTTTTGAACCCCGATATAAGCAACTGGTATCAGAATGTATTACATTGAAAAAACCATTTGGTATTCCTGCTGTTATCGGGAATAATATGAAAGAGTGGGGTACGCTGGTTGAAATAATTGAAGTGAGCAAAACTTATGAGAATGGGGAACTGGATATTAAGACAAAAGGACAAAAAATTTTTCGTATACTGGAAGTGATAAAAGAAATTCCGGATAAATTATATAGCGGTGCAATAGTAAATTATCCTAAGAATATTGAGCATGGGAACCGCATTTTAATGCAAAAGGTTATTAATGCTGTACATGAGTTACATAAGCTTTTAAAAGTTTCCGATAAATTTCAAAAGCCTGAAGGTGAGCTATGGAGCTACGATATAGCACATCATGCAGGGCTTTCCTTTGATGAAGAGTATGAATTCTTGGGTTTAATGAATGAGCTGCAAAGACAGGAGTATTTAAAACGTCATCTTGCTAAAGTATTACCAGTAGGTGCAGAAATGGAAATTTTAAAAGAAAAAATTAAATTGAATGGACATTTTAAAAACCTGGAAGGATTAAATCTGTAGAATTATAAATTTCTAATTTGAAATTTGAGATAAAATTTACGACTTCTCAAATCACAAATCACAAATCACAAATACTATTAATTGACTACACTTTGTTTTGATTTTGGCAACACACGTTTAAAATGTGCAGTGTTTAATAATTCGTCTATCAAGGAAATTATTTTATTGGATAATGATAATGATGAAACGATTAAAAACCTGGTAAAAAAGTATCAACCTCAAAAAGCAATCTTATCTTCCGTAATTGAGCATAATAATAACCTGGAAAAAATTCTTTCTGCTTCTGCAGGCTTTCATAAACTATCGCATAAAACAAAATTACCATTTACAGCTCCTGTAAACAAACCTGAAACAATTGGCTCAGACAGGCTTGCATTATCTGCTGCTGCGGTTTATTTTTATCCGGAAAAAAACAATCTTGTAATTGGTTTGGGTTCTTGCATAACCTACAATTTTATAAATAAATACAATCAATTTCTTGGTGGAAGTATTTCTCCCGGGATGGAAATGCGCTTCAGGTCTTTGCAAACTTTTACAGCAAAACTTCCATTAATTCAACCTGATTGGAATTTTCCTTTGATAGGTTATGACACCAAAACAAATATTTTGAGTGGTGTTTTATTGGGTATCGTTAAGGAAATAGATGGTATCATTGATTCTTACTCTGAAAAGTTAAATAATTTTAACGTGCATTTAACCGGGGGTGATGCTGCTTATTTTGCCCGGCACATTAAAAGCAAGATATTTGCCGACCCTGACTTGATCTTTAAAGGTTTATATGCAATTAGTGAATATAATGAAACCAAAACATAAACTTATAAGCCTTGCGCTCTTAACACTTCCACTTATTTCATTTTCACAGGAAAATTCTCCTTATTCCCGATATGGAATTGGCAATTTAACTTCTCAAAGTAATATTTTAAATAGAGGAATGGGCGGTATTTCCGCAGGATATTCAGATGCTTCTGCCATTAACTATATTAATCCTGCAAGTTATGGAAAGCTTCTTTATACAACTCTGGATATAGGAGCACAGGTTGATTCAAGAACTATAAAAAGCACAGTCCCTGTTGGTAAGTTCACCAGCAATAATGCTATCATTTCTTATTTACAGTTAGGATTTCCGTTGCTAAGCGGGAATAAAAAAGCCATTGAAAGAAATATTTTATGGGGAGTTAATTTTGGGTTAAGACCTGTAAGCAAGATAAATTACAAAATTGAAAAAGATAGTCGCATAGCTAATATTGATAGCCTGGCAACATTGTATGAAGGTAGTGGGGGGCTAAATACTGCTTTTATAGGTACTGGCGTACAAATCAAAAATTTTAGTTTCGGTTTTAATATGGGCTATCTTTTTGGTAATAAGTCTTATAATACACAGTTAATATTTATAAACGACACGGTTAATTACCTTAAGTCAAATTCTTCTACCCAAACAAATATTGGGGGTTTATCTTTTAATGCAGGTATTCAATACAGTATTCAATTAAAAAAGAGAGATTCTGTAAAAGGAATTTTGCGGTTAGGCGCATATGGAAATTTGCAAAAAAAATATGATGCATCTCAGGATGTTTTAAGGGAAACATTTACATTTAATTCTGTAACGGGAAGTACTGATCACCTGGATAGCGTCTACTCAAAAAATGATCAAAAAGGAAAAATACAAATTCCGGCAACTTATGGCATTGGATTTACTGTAGAAAATGAACATTTATTATATGGTTTAGATTTTGAAACTTCCAATTGGGATAATTACAGATTTTTTGGCCAAAAAGATCTGCTGAAAAATAACTGGACAATAAAAGCCGGCATTCAATATTTACCTGCCCGTATTAATTCCAGGAAATATTCGCAATATATAAAGTACAGGGCGGGGTTATTTTATGGGCCTGATTACATAGCAGCTGATAAAAAACTACCACAGTTTGGAGTATCTGTGGGTGCAGGGCTTCCTCTAAAATTAAAAAGAGCTTTCTATGAGACGCAATATTCGGTAATGAATATAGCTTTGGAATATGGCAGCAGGGGAAACAGGCTTAATAACATCCGTGAAAATATATTACATATCAATGTTGGTTTTTCATTAAGTGATATTTGGTTTAGAAGACAAAAATATCAATAAAACAATCCACCTTCTCCTTTTGGAGAGGGATGGGGTGAGGTTAAATGAGATTGCATCTTCCATATAAAAAAAACCTTGAGGCAGCCCTTTTAGCGGGCTGCTTTTTAATTACGGCCTGTGAAAATTCTCAGCAACAGTTAAACGAACTTTCCTCCCGTCGTATAGGGGTTGAGGAAGGCAAAGGCATAAGCATTAACTATAGCGTTGGCGGAAAAACAAAAGCGAAACTAACTGCAGCGATTATGTTACGCTACCAGGATACGATTCCATATATTGAATTTCCTAAAAAAATTCATGCGGATTTTTATGATGACAGCTTAATAGTTGAAAGCAGGCTGGATGCACATTATGGAAGATACATGGAAACAGAAAGCAAAGTTTTTTTAAGAGACAGTGTGCGATTATTGAACAGAAACGGCGATACTTTATATTGTGATGAATTGTATTGGGACAGGAACAGGATTGGCAAAGAATTTTATACTGATAAGCCTGTTCGTATCCGTACCAAAACTCAAATTATTGATGGAACAGGATTAGTGGCGCCTCAGGATTTCAGTGGTTGGAATATTTACCATCCCAAGGGGTTTTTAAAAGTTCCCTCTTCGGAACTGCCACAATAAAAGAGAAATAAATTTTAAATGCTATTTGGTTTTAAATTTGCCCTTAATTTCTAACATTTAAAAATAAAAATTATGAGCAGACATGCAACAGCCATTTGGCAGGGAAGTGGTAAAGAAGGAAAAGGAAATCTTACTACCCAAAGCACCGTTTTAGATAAAGTTCCGTACACTTATAAAGACAGGTTTGAAGAAGGACCTGGTACCAATCCTGAAGAGCTGATTGCAGCAGCACATGCAGGCTGTTTTTCAATGAAATTAAGTTTTATATTGGAAGAGGCAGGTTTTATTCCTGATGAAATTGAAACAAGATGTGACATTACTTTAGCAGCTGGTGCTATTACCAAATCACATTTAACGGTTAAAGTCAAATTGTTTGGAATTGAGAGGGATAAATTTCATGATTGTGCAGAAAATGCAAAAGCTAACTGCCCCGTTTCTAAATTGCTGAATACTGATATTTCCATGGATGCTTCATTGGTTTCCATTTATCAAATGTAAGTATAGCTGAAAATTCTGCGTAAGATTTATAATTCCCGCCGTGGCGGGAATTTTTTGCTTGTGTTATTCAACAAATATTTGATAAAATCAAATTAGATCTCGCAGAAGCAATGCATTAATTATTTCTATTTAATTTTCAAAAAGAAAATGTTTTAGATTTGAGCTATGTCATTTCAAAACAAAACAGTTTTTATTACCGGTGCTTCAAGAGGGATTGGTAAAGCAATTGCATTGCGATTAGCAAAAGAAGGTGCCAATATTATTGTTGCAGCAAAATCAGTTGAAGAAAATCCTAAGCTTGGCGGAACGATTTTTTCTGCTGCGCAGGAAATAGAACAGGCTGGTGGAAAAGCGTTGGCAGTGCAATGTGATATTCGCTTTGAAGATCAGATAAAGAATGCAGTTGATAACGCCGTTGAAACTTTTGGTGGAATAGACATCCTAATAAACAATGCTTCTGCAATTGCATTAACGCCAGCAGAGCAAACAACACCAAAGCAGTTTGACCTAATGCATGATATTAATGTAAGAGGAACTTTTTTCGTAAGCCAGGAATGTATTCCTCATTTAAAAAAATCAGGGAACGCACATATTCTTACATTGTCCCCGCCTATTAATTTAGCAAAAAAATGGTTCGGCAACCATGTGGCATATACCATGGCTAAATACAATATGACGATGCTTGCTTTGGGTTTGGCAGAAGAGTTAAAGAAATATAAGATAGCATCAAATGCTTTGTGGCCTAAAACAACCATAGCAACTGCAGCCGTAAAAAATCTTTTGGGTGGTGATGCATTGATAAAGATGAGCCGGCATCCTGAAATAATAGCTGAGGCGGCTTATCAAATAGTTAGTAAGTCATCTACTGAATGTACCGGAAATACATTTATTGATGAAGAAGTTCTGGCGCTTGCCGGCATTACTGATCTTAGTGAATATGCTGTAGTTCCCGGAGGTAAATTGTATCCAGATCTTTTTCTTTAATAGCTAAATTTTTTCACATGAAAAAGCATTTACTGTATATTAATTTTTGTGTTCTTATTTTCAGCAATGTATCTGCCCAAAAAAATAATATAGATACAGATAAAATGAAAACAGATGTTATAAAAAATCTGCAATCAAGTTATCAGTTATATAAAAATGTAGCGTTAGATATATGGCATTTTGCTGAGGTAGGATTTAAGGAAATAAAAAGCAGTGCTTTACTGCAAAAGACATTGCGTGAAAATGGTTTCCTCGTAAAGCCAGATGTAGCAGGAATGCCTACTGCTTTTGTAGCAAGTTATGGTACCGGAAAGCCAGTGATTGCGATACTTGCTGAATACGATGCGCTACCAGGCCTTGCACAAAAAGCAACTCCGGAAAAAAGCAGCATAGAAGGAGCAACGGCAGGTCATGGTTGCGGACATCATCTTTTTGGAACTGCTTCCATTGCCGCCGGTATAGAAATAAAAAAACTGATTGAACAAAAAAAAATTAGCGGAACCGTACGTATTTATGGATGTCCCGCGGAAGAAGGCGGCTCTGGCAAGGTTTATATGGTACGGGAGGGATTATTTGCTGATGTAGACGCAGCAATCCATTGGCATCCGGGCAATGCAAACAGTGTTTTGAAACAGGGATTTTTGGCAAACTCTTCGGCAAAATTTCGTTTTCACGGGGTTTCATCACATGCAGCCAGTTCTCCGGAGCAAGGTAGAAGTGCATTGGATGCAGTAGAGGCAATGAATTATATGGTGAATATGATGAGAGAACATGTACCACAGGAAACCCGTATACATTATATAATAACAAGTGGAGGTAAGGCCCCTAACGTAGTGCCTGATTTTGCCGAGGTATATTATTATGTGCGCCATCCGAAAAAGAACCAGTTGATGCAAATTTTTGAAAGAGTGACAAAAGCTGCCGAAGGTGCTGCAGTGGGAACCGGAACTACAATGAACTTCGAAATTGTTGGAGGTACCCATGATCTTTTATTAAATAATACACTAGATGAGGCGATGCAAAAAAACCTGTTAAGGGTAGGAGGTGTGACCTATACAAAAGAAGAGATTGAATTTGGAAAGAAGCTACAAACTTCTTTTGGTTTTAAACCACCCGCTATTGAGGATGCCCAAAACATTTTACCGCTCCAATTCCAGCCAGGGGGTGGAAGTACGGATGTAGGCGATGTAAGCTATGCGGTTCCTACAGTGGGTTTGTGGGCTGCTACATGGATTCCTGGTACTCCGGCCCATAGCTGGCAGGCAGTTGCCTGTGGAGGAACAGAGATAGGGACTAAAGGAATGATGGTTGCTGCAAAAACAATAGCCCTTTCTGCAATTGATCTTTTCACAGATCCATCACTTTTACAAAATGCGAAAAAAGAATTTGTAAAGGCTAAAGGAGATTACAATTACAAACCTTTATTAGGTAATCGCAAACCTGCTTTAAATTACAGGGATTAGTTTCTGTTTTATATAGCAGCAGAGCATTTATTCTATAAAAGATGGTTATCTTAATAGCTCCTGCGGCACAGGCTTCTCTAATAGATATTTGTATATGAATTTTGTTTTTAAATTCAGAAAGTGTAATCCTTTATTTCCACCCCATCCATGCCTGCCACCCGGGTAAAGCATAAACTCAAAATCTTTTTTGGCATCTTGCAAAGCGCTTATTAAACGTAGGCTGTTTTGAATATGCACATTATCATCAATCACTCCATGTACAATCTGTAGCATGCCTTTGTATTTATCCGCATAATTCAAAACCGAACTTGTTTTATATCCTTCAGGATTATTTATAGGTGTACCCATAAATTTTTCTGTATAGTGAGTGTTATAAAATGTCCAGTCAGAAACGCTGCCGCCAGCCATTGCATGCGTAAATACATCAGCATATTTTGTAAGAGCAAGGCAACTCAGATAGCCACCATAACTAAAACCGGTTATACATATTTTTTTAGGGTCAGCATAGCCTTTATTAATTAAATATTTTACAATAGTGCTATAGTCTTTCAATTCCCAATCTCCCAAATCATGATACGTATAGTTAACCCCTTGTTTACCAAAATGCCCGCTGGCCCTGTGATCCATAGCGATCTGAATTAAACCTTCTTTTGCATACCATTGCTGGTTTGCATTGAAATTCCATCGGTCAATAACAGTACCTGCATTGGGACCACCATATATATTTATTAAAATAGGATAGCGTTTATTTGCATCCATATTTAATGGCCAGGTAATAATTGCCGGAAGATCAAACAGGCTATCATCGCTTTTTACTCTTATTAATTCTGCTTTTGCAAAAGTGTAATTATTAAATTCAGAGCCCTTTCCATCCGCCAACTCTTTTACAAGTTTTCCTGACGTATCTAACATCGCCATTGCTGGGGGAGTAGCTGCATTGCTGTAAGTGGAATAAAATATGCACCCGAGGGTGACATTTGAATAATGTGATTGTAATCTCCAAACGTTAATCGCTTAAAATTTGAACCATTCAGCATTACACTATAAAAGTCTTCACGGGCAGAATTTTCACGGCTTTTTGCCAGAAAATAAACCTTGTTATTTTTCTCATCAATCCAGTTAATATTGGTAACAGTGAATTTGCCGGTTGTTATTGGATTAATAAGTTTACCATCTTTTGAATAATAATACATATGTCTCCAACCTGTTTTATCACTAAGCATTACTAAATTGCCATTCTTTAAAAATTTAATACGATTAAGATCATCCAGATCAATCCATGATTTTTGTTTCTCATCATAAAATTCTTTTTTACTGCCTGTGTTTGGATTAACCTCATATATTTTTAAATTGTTTTGATCCCTGTTTATCCAAAGCGCCAATAAAGAAGTACCGTCTGGCTTCCAATACGGCATTCCAAAATATTGATCTTCCTTTTCATTAAAATCAGCCCATATAATATGATTATCCGTAAGATGAGCGATACCAATTTTTATTTCCGGGTTTTTGTCACCAACTTTTGGATATCTCTCTCTTTCTTGAATGCCGTGCTGCCCCGGACCTCCGTCAGTAATGACGTGCACAGGAACATGACTATCATCTGATTTAAAAAAGGCAATGTGCTTGCTATCAGGGCTCCACCAAAAGGCACGGTACTCAGATTTTCTTCCTAAAATTTCTTCGGTATAAACCCAGCTGGCATAGCCATTCATCAAACTATCATTACCATCAGTTGTTAGTTGGGTTTCCCTTTTTGTCGTAAGATCAAAAACATAGAGATTATTTTTTTTGGTGTAGGCTACATAATTGCTATCCGGCGAAAGGGTAGGATTAAATTCTTTTTCCTTATCGTTGGTTAATTTTATTTCAGCATTGCTGCCCTGGTTAAAATAGAGGTCAGTGTTTTTAAAATAAACTTTTTTAGTGTTTTTTGGCTGAGCTTTTTTCTCGTCTGCATATAACATTTCTTTTACTGTTTTGGGATCAAACAAAAATGTTTTTGAAACTGAATCAGGATGAATTCTGCTGCCTAATACGAGACGATCATCCGTTTCCCATGAAATTATAGTTGGTAAAGGCGTTACAATTGAAGGCAATTCGTTTTTTAAAAGCTGATTAGGAGTAAGCTCTTTTTTTTGAGAAAAAGCAGTAAGAGAGGTAAAGCCGGCAATAATTACTGAAATTGTTTTTGGAGGAAAAATTAATGCCATTTTTTATTTTTTAAGTATAGAAAGACAAGTTATTTTTTTTTGAAAGAAAGGAAATTTGAAAACCCTGGATGCCGGATAGAGAATTTATGCTTTTCCTTTTTGTTCTTCCTGCAGTTTCTCAGGTCTCATCTGTGGAAATAATAAAACATCCTGTATAGAAGGAGAATTGGTAAGCAGCATGCAAAGCCTGTCGATACCAAAACCGATTCCGCTGGTTGGCGGCATTCCATATTCTAATGCCCGTAAAAAATCATGATCAATAAACATGGCTTCATCATCCCCACGTTCCATCAGTTGCGCTTGTTCCTCAAATCGCTCTCTTTGTTCAATAGGATCATTCAATTCAGAATAAGCATTGGCAATTTCTTTACCATTTACAATTAATTCAAAGCGCTCTACCAGTCCTGGTTTACTACGATGTTTTTTTGTAAGCGGACTCATCTCAACCGGATAATCAATGATAAATGTCGGCTGAATGTAATTGTCTTCACACTTCCCACTGAATATTTCATCAACTATTTTTCCTTTGCCCATTGTATTATCAACATGAATATGAAGTTGCCTGCAAGCATCTCTGAGCTGTTCTTCATTCAGTTCTGAAATATCAAACCCAGTATGCTCTTTTATCGCATCATACATTGTTATGCGTTTGTATGGCGCTTTAAAATCAATTTCAACATCATTTGATATAACCTTTGTTGTGCCGTTTGTATCAGCGGCTGCTTTCTCTAATAATCGCTCTGTGGTTTCCATCATCCATAGATAATCTTTGTAGGCAACATAAAATTCCAGAATGGTAAATTCAGGGTTATGTGTTCTATCCATTCCTTCATTTCTAAAGTTGCGGCTAAATTCATACACCCAGTCAAATCCGCCAACTATAAGTCTTTTTAAATAAAGTTCATTGGCAATTCGTAAATAAAAAGGAATATCCAATGCGTTGTGATGCGTAACAAATGGTCGTGCTGCAGCGCCACCAGGAATACTTTGCAACACAGGTGTATCAACTTCCAACGCGCCATGACCATTTAAAAATTCACGCATGGAGTTGATCATTTTTGTTCGCTTAACAAAAGTTTCTTTTACCTGTGGATTTACAATCAGGTCTGCATAGCGCTGACGATATCGAAATTCAGGATCGGTTACTTCATCAAA
>JBPCQG010000236.1:0-2586 GCA_050998315.1 Chitinophagaceae bacterium | reverse complement strand
CGGCAAAAATTAATATTCCATTCATTAATATTGCTGCTGGCAAGTTTATAGCGAAGTGTTTTAAAGGGAATAGCCAGTTCAACAATAAATTTGTCATCATGTCTTGTAGCTTCGCTATACCATTTATTATCCCAGTCAAAATTATTATCACTGCCTCCAGACCCGGTATAAAGCAGTCCTTCTTTTTGAACACCGTAAGGTGTAACAGCAAAATAGAAACCATTTAACTTGTCCTGAAAAGGATCAATCAGAACAAAAAATATGTCAGAACTTGAATTTGGATAATCCCTCCGCAGGCTTTGCACAATATATTTTTGGGGCTGATAGCAGACACCGCTTATATAAAGAAACCGATCATCGAAAGTTACTCTTGCTTCGGTTTGTTTTTCTGCATAAGAAGTATCGTAGGGGAAATTCTGTTTGAAGTTACCGGCTACAGAAGCCGATTGCCAGTCTGGCTCGTCAAGGATTCCGTCAATAGTAATTTTTCCTGTTGCTTTTTTAATGCTCAGCTCAGCCTGGCTTATACCGCCTTTACCAAGTTGGGCACCAGCATACACAGCGATCAGTAAGCAAAATGTCAATAGAAATATCCTCATAAAGTGGCACAAGATAAAAAAGGAAGGTGAAAAATAACCGGTAATTATGAAGGCTCATTGATAACCACAGGTGAGGGAGCCCCACGCTATCCTTAGTATGTTCAAATAATAAAAGTATCGCTGTCCGTAGTTTATCCCAAGCCGTGTCTCTACTCCTTGCCTTGAGCAAAGCAGGACACGGCGTCTCATCTAAAAGCGAATTGTTATCTTTCATTGCATGGCTGTAAGAACTCCAATTGATAATACAGAAGGTATTTATTTTATAACATTTAACTGCCAGCAGTGGCTGCCATTGCTCGAAATAACAAATAGCTACGATACTGTTTACAAATGGTTCGACTATCTTAAAACCAAAGGGCATAATGTAAAAGGCTATGTAATTATGCCAAATCATTTACATGTCTTGATTGATTTTTCAGCTTCAGCAAAAAGCATTAATACTATTGTTAGTAATGGCAAAAGATTTATAGCTTATACAATAGTAGAGAGATTGCAGGAACTGAAGGAAAATGAAATAGTATTACAATTATCTGAAGCTGTAATAAAATCAGACAAAGACAAAGGGTAAATTCATCAGGTATTTGAACGCTCATTTGACTGCAAAGAAATTACATCGCAACATTTCTTCATGCAAAAACTTTCTTACATACATAATAATCCATGTACCGGCGAATGGAAATTAAAAGAAAATCTAATAGATTATTTGCATAGCTCAGCAAAATATTATATTACAGGTGAGCAAGCATATATTTAATCACGGACGCATGACTTTTATACAGCCGTGTCCGCCACACACAAGGCTCTGAGGAGACACGGCAGGGAATTCCAAATCATTTAGTTCATCAAAAACAAAAGCCAGGTAACGCTAACTTTTTAATCTTTGTAATTCTTCTCACGGCACAAGGAGCTTACGCCAGGTACTATTATTCATCTCTATTTGTTTGCCTTTGCGCAATTGATTACAGATATTTAAGCCACCATTGTTTACTTCCTGCTTTGTATTCACCATACCATTGGCAGGGTTTATATAAAGCTATTACAATAGCTATCCATATTAAATAAATTAAAGTAAGCCCTACCCCGCTTTGCACTCCCTTCGGTCTTCCCAAATTTCCCGAAGCGAAATCCAATTGTGACCAATTAAAGCCCTGCAATAACATTAATACAATCATCGTAAGATGGATCAGGAAAAAGTGAATCAGGAAATAAAATAAAGGCACATTGCCATAAACAATAAATATTTGGGTGACGCTGCTATTTGCCCGTTCTGCAATCGAAAGCATTAAAAACATTAATGCTAATGTAATTAAGCAGAACAAAAGTGATGGCGGGTATTTTGTAATATTCATGAATGAAAGAAAAGTATATAAAGTATTTTTTTGAGCATACCATTGAACCGTGTCTCCATAAATATTAATAAAACGAATAACTATAAACAGCAGCAAGGCACTCAATCCAATTTTAATAAATAGAGTTTTTCTTTTTGCTGCCTCTAATTCAAATAATTTCCCGCAGGCAAAACCTGCCAGCATAATACCCAGCCATGGAATGGGAGGATAAGCCATAACAAATACCGTATTTGCATTTAATGGAATTGCTGTCAGAGAAAAAAGTGGTGTTAAAACAGGTTTCAATGTTGAACCTTCTGCAAATGGAATAAGAGCGAAAAGGTTATGACAAAGTATAATAATCAGCCCTGTAATAGCTATTGTTCTGGCAGAGAGCTTAATCATTAAGCTTAAAATTATAAACCCAAAACCAATAGCAGCAATTACTTCAAAAATGAACATGCTAAAACGAACATCAAAAAATAAAGCAAAATTCACCAAGGTAAATTCAAGCACTATCAACCACACCCCTCTCTTAAGTAAAAAGTTTCTGCTTTGTGAAATATTGTTTTTGTTTTTAAAAGATAGATAAGCGGATGTGCCTGCCAGGAATACAAATATTGGTGCACATAGATAGGTGATCCACCTGGTAAAAAAAA
>JBPCQG010000392.1:0-2920 GCA_050998315.1 Chitinophagaceae bacterium | reverse complement strand
TTCACCACAAGATTAATTAATACCTGCTCAATAAGATTAGCATCTGCTTCAAGCATCAGGCCAGTATCTTTTAAAACGATTTGCAGATCAATATTTTTTTGATCAAGTGTTGGCTGCATTAACTGGTAAATACTTTCAAACAGATCTCTTATAAAAATTTTGGTAACAGTAGGCTTGGTAATCTTATTAAGATTTCTATATGTTTCTGCAAATTTTAAAAGTCCTTCACTTCTTCTTTTAATTGTATCAATACCAAGCTCAAGATCATCTACACTGCCTGTATCATTATTTAATGTATGCATTGATTGCATTAACCTGCTTTTTAGTGTATCCGCCAAAGATGAAATGGGGGCAATTGAATTCATGATCTCATGCGTCATAACATTTAATAATTTTTGCCAGGCCTTTGCTTCTGTTTCATCAAGGGCTTCATTAATATTTTGAAAAGCAATAAGTTTAAATTTTTCTCCTTCAGTTTGAAAAGCAGTTGCTGATAATAATATTTTAAAAGACGATCTTTCTAAATGTGCCGTGGCAATTTTTGTTTCACCCGGTTTCAACCCGTGCACACAGTTATATAATTCCTCATCTCTTTTTATTAATGAATGCAGCGTTTTTAAATAGGGAAGCTCTAACATCTTTTTCAGCGTTTCATTCATCCACACCACTTCGCCTGTGGTAATTTTGTAGGAGAGAATTCCCGTATCAACAAGTTCAAGGATTTTTTGTAGGTATTGGTATTGTGTTTCTTTTTCTTTACTGATGAGTTTAAAAGTTGTATTTATTTCATTGAATCCTTTGCGTAAGGGCTGTAACTCAACAGGGGCATGCATTACATCAAAATTTCTGGAAAAGTTGCGATAGTGTGCTGACTCTACAAACTGGTTAAGTTCTTCATATGCTTTCTTATGAAAATTATAGAATTCTGTTACCTGGTAAATTATTATTGGCATTATGAATATCAGGTAAATAAACCATCCTTTCACTAATAAAAAAGCAACACCCGTAAGTGTTATTAAAATGAGCAGTACTCTTAAGAATATCCGCCACTCAAAATTTTTAAATTTCATACTTATTTAGTCGTCTGTACAAAGCCGTACGTGTTAAGCCAAGCTCTTTTGCTGCCTTTGAAATGTTGCCGCTGTGTTTTTCAATAACTTTAATAATAGTATTTTTTTCAATAGAGCTAAGTTTTAATTCAGCTGGCTCATCATTCAGTGTTCGTGAAGTTTCAATTGGCGAAAAAATAATATCCTTTGCCTGCAGCATATCATTATCGGCCATTATCACAGCTCTTTCAATAGAATACTGCAGCTCTCTAACATTTCCCGGAAAATGGTATTGTAACAATTTATCTTTTGCACTTTTATCCAGCTGTAATCCCGGCTTAAGATATTTGTTGCTGTATAATTTACTAAAATGGTTTGCAAGCATTAAAATATCATTGTTTCTGGTACGTAAAGGAGGCACTATTAATTCAACAGTGTTAATTCTATAAACAAGATCTTTTCTAAAACGATTTTCATTTGCAAGCTCACTCAAGGGCACATTCGTGGCGCATATAAGCCGGATATCAATTGGTATTGGCTGGTTATCACCTAAACGCATCACCTGCCTGTTTTGTAAAACACTAAGCAATCTTGCCTGCTGATGAAGTGAGATATTTCCTATCTCATCCAAAAAAAGTGTGCCCCCGTTTGCCGCTTCAAATCTTCCTGTCCGATCTTCTTTGGCATCTGTGAATGCTCCTTTTTTATAACCAAATAATTCGCTTTCAAAAAGTGTTTCTGTAAGTGATCCAATGTCAACTTTTACATATATTTTGTCTGCCCGTAATGATTGCTGATAAATTGCTTTTGCAATAAGATCTTTTCCTGTACCATTTTCACCGAGTATTAAAATATTAGCATCTGTAGGTGCAATTTTTTCTATCTTATAAAATATTTCCTGCATTACTTCTGATTCTCCCAATAATTCTCTGTTAATGATAGAGTCATTTCCTGCTGCATTTTTAGATTTTAATTTACTGACGCCGTGGTTATCCAATGCATCTTTAAGTGCAGTAATTAGTTTTTCATTATGCCAGGGTTTTACTATAAAATCTGCAGCGCCTTCTTTTAGTGATCGCACAGCCAAATCAATATCGCCATAGGCTGTAATCATTACCACAGCAGCATTTGATTTAAATTCTCTTATCTTTCTAAGCCAGAACAAACCCTCATTGCCGGTATTGATTGAGCTGTTAAAATTCATATCAAGTAATATCAGATCAAAGTTTTGTTTTGATAAAATAGAACGGATATTCTCAGGATTCTTTTCAATAACCACTTCCTTAACTTCTGTTTTTAAAAGAAGCCTTACGGCAGTTAGTACATCGGGATCATCATCTATAACTAAAATAGAAGCATTTTTTAAAACCATTTGTAAACTTAAGTTTAATACCGGCAGAGTTAGCTACAAGTATACCAAAATATAAAGGCATGGCAACTAATTTTTTATAAAAAATATACAACAAACCCGTGTATCAAAATCGTACAGTTAGTGTCCCGAAACGAACACCTTCGTTCAAAAAGTACTTTTAATACACTGAAAATCAGCCGATAATATTCTGGCATACTTATCATACATCAGATGCAGGATCTTCTCATTCTGTAATGGGTCACCCGGAACTTAGTAGCCTAAGGGCGGGTGACTTTTTTTAAATAATTAAGGTGGATAGAGTAATAAAAAAAAGAAATGGAGCAGAAAACGGATATTAACTATTTCTGCGATAGTAGCTGTTGTCGCATTAATAGGTACAAGCTATTATATGACCTCCGGTAAAAGCCGATTGAATGTTGATACAGAAAGAATTACTATAAGCGAGGTGAAAAATGGCTCTTTCCAGGAATTTATTCCGGTAAATGGTATTGTGTTGCCT
>JBPCQG010000303.1:0-3439 GCA_050998315.1 Chitinophagaceae bacterium | reverse complement strand
TAGCAAGAAATATTAGGTTGTTAGCCGGGGCATGTTGTAATTCGTTATAGGCATTTCGAAGTATAAAAGCATTTGCAATAACAATAGTAAAAACAACACTGGTACGAATAGCTAAAGCAGTATCACTGCTTAAATCTTTCATTCCAAACTTGGCAATTACAGAAGTAAGTCCTGCAAACAGCATGGAAATAATTGCGTAGATGATCCATCTTTCCATATACATTTTTTATTAATTAACCACACCCTTCTTTTCACTTAATAGGACTTATCTTCTTCTGATCGTTTGCTCTTTTTTTCTTCCTGTAAACCACCCGCATTAAACTTGGTAGAACCAACAATAACAAAGGCAAGCCGGATATAAAGCCACCAATAACAGCAACAGCCAAGGGCTGTTGCATTTGAGCCCCCAAACCAATACCCAACGCCAAAGGCATCAAGGCAAGTATAGCCCCAATAGCCGTCATTAATTTAGGGCGGATACGTGAGGCAATGGCATAGTTGATTGCACTATCCACATTTTCTGATTCTTTAAAGTTTGCTTTGAACTGGTTAACAGTGAAGATTGCATTTTCTGCGATTATACCCACTATCATAATGATGCCTGTATAGCTACTTACGTTTAATGGGATACCGGTAAGAAACAAGGCAAGGATACAACCACTAATGCCCATTACTGATACAAACAAAACAACGATTGAAACCAGCCATTCTTTAAACATAAATATGAGTACGCCTAATACAAGAAGTATAGCCATGCCAAGAATAAAAAGCAGTTCTTTAAAAGATTGCTGCTGCTCTGAATAAGCGCCGCCATATCCTAAACTGAAGCCTTGTGGTAAAGGCAACTGTTCATTTAATTTGGTTTGAATTTCTTTTATGGCGCTGCCTAAATCACGGTTGTCTAAACGTGCAGTTAGTACAATGGTTGATTTTAAATCTTCTCTTCGTTGCTCAATTTCTCCGGGTATTATATTTATGCCCGTAAAATAAGAAACCGGTCTTGTAGTCCCATCAGGCAAAAAAATCAATTGCCGTTTTAAATGTTCTACATCGTTATCAGCAAAATTGGCAAAACGAAATAAAATTCTGCGCATTTGCTCGCCATCCTGAAACTGTCCTATCTGTATGCCGCCGGTCATGGCAGCTTGTGCAGGGGAAGGTTCCGGCGTATTTGAATTTAAACCTAATGACACACCACCGGTATAAGCACTAAGCTGTGTTTGAAAATCGGTTAAACTGATGTTGTACCTGCTTAATTTATCCTGGTCAGGTTGAAAGACTAAAGAGGGTCCGGCAGTGACCAATCCATTATTAATATCCGCAAGACCTTTTACATTTTCAAGTATGTGTTCAGCTTGCAACGAAAGTTCTTCCAAAGTTTTATAGTTATCGCCAAAGATTTTTATTTCGATTGGTTGAGGTGTACTCATTAGGTCGCCTAACAGGTCGGCAATCCTTTGTCCGAAACCAACATCAAGCACCGGCACGGTAGCCTGAATCTTCTTTCTTAAATCGGCAATTACTTCAGGTGTTGTTTGTGTCCGTTCTTTTTTTAACTGAATAGAATAATCTCCGAAGTTCGGAGGCACTGTGCGGAAAGCCATACGCAATCCAGTTCTTCGGCTATACGTTTCTACATTCTTGTTTTCCAGAATTATTTTTTCCATTTGCTGACATAACCTGTCTGTTTCTTCTACTGAAGTTCCGGGTGGAGAAAAATAATCAAGTACAATTGTTCCTTCATCTAAGTCAGGCAGAAATCCTGTTTCTAATTTTGTGGATGCTAACCATTCTGAAATACCCAGTATCAACACCAATGAAATTGCAATGACAGGCTTTTTAAAGAGCCAGGTAAGCCAGCTTAATCTCTGTACAGAAGTCGACGCATCAGAATGGTTCTTCTTATCCCTGCCAGCTTCCTGGAAACCAACAATGAGATGTAAAACAGGAAGCAGTAACCATGTAACCAGGAAGGAACATACCAATGTTACCTGCATTGTTACAGACAATTCATAAAAAAAGCTTCCTGCCAGTCCACTCATCATTCGGAAGGGAACAAATATAACAATCGTGGAAAGCGAAGAACCAACCATCGCAGGGAACAAATCATGTATAGCCTGTTTTACAATTTCAAACCGGTCCTTTTCAGGATGCTCTTCATGTCCCCTGTAAATCTGTTCTATAATTACAATGGCATCGTCAATAACTAAACCGATAGATGCTGCAATAGCCCCCAGCGACATAATATTTATGGTGACACCTAAAAGGTATAGCACCAACATAGTAAAAGAAAGCGTTACGGGAATAGTCAACATTACTGCAAGACTTGCACGCCACGAACGCAGAAAAATTATCATCACAAAAATGGCAAGGAATAAACCTTCGTAAATGGTTTTTATAACACTATGAATGCTATCACCAACAAACCCGCTTTGATTATAGTAAGGCTTTATTTCGTAACCCTTTGGTAATAGCTTTCGTACTTCCTCCGCCTTAGCTTCGGCATCTTTTGCAAAGTCAAGCAGGTTAATACCAGGCTGTTTTACCAGGTCAATTAATACTGCATTGCTGCCATTTGCATTAATTCTAATGAACTCCTGCTGCTCCTGTATTTCAACTTTTGCAATATCCTTCAACTTAATAATCCTGCTGCTGTCTGTATTCACAACAATCTCCTCAAGTTCATATATATCTTTAAGCCTTGTATCGGTCAGGTTTAAATAAAGCCTTCGATAATCAGCAACATAACCATTAGACAACACAAAATTATTGTTGCTGAAAGCAGTAATAATTCTATTGGGTGTTATGCCTAATGAAGACATCTTAACAGCATCCGGTATCACTACAAACTCTTTAGCCTTACCGCCCCGAACAATAACATTAGAGATACCATTTACTTGCGAAAAAACAGGACGAAGTATGAGATTAGCCTTATCACGCAGTGCCACCTGGCTTCGCGTTTTACTTTCAAGTGTAAAGCCATAAACCGGGAACAGCGATTGGTTCATCGCCTCTGTTGAAATATTTACCCCTTGCGGTAAAAAGTTTTTTATCTCACTGATGCGGCTTTCCAGTTGGGTCTTCAAATTATAAATATCAAGTCCCCAACTAAAATAAACTTCTATGGTACAACTGCCCCTGCTGGTGCTGCTCTTAACTATGGTAACACCTT
The DNA here is from genome assembly GCA_050998315.1 of Chitinophagaceae bacterium. Classification (GTDB taxonomy): domain Bacteria; phylum Bacteroidota; class Bacteroidia; order Chitinophagales; family Chitinophagaceae; genus Ginsengibacter. The sequence goes on along the minus strand of JBPCQG010000303.1, from coordinate 267 downwards.
TTACTTTTTTAACAGCACTCTCCAAAGGCTTGGTTACCGTAATCATCATCCTGTCTACAGGCTGTTGTCCCGCATCTGCAATTATAGAAATGCGTGGAAACAACACTTCGGGAAAGAGGTTTGTTTGCATACGGGTATATGAATATATACCAGCCAGCAGCAACAACGAGCCTATAAACAATACAGGTTTGGAGAAAATCCTGAAATAACTTTTATCTTCTATCATTATGAGCAGCCGTTATTTTTTTCCAATTATTTTTACAAGTG
>JBPCQG010000211.1:0-4327 GCA_050998315.1 Chitinophagaceae bacterium | reverse complement strand
AGCAAATGGTGAGCGCTTTTTCAGCTCAATTCCGAGTTCGGCAAACACTTCCCCCGGCAACGTAACGATAGCAGTTTGATCGTTGAGTTGAAAGACATGGATTTCCAGGGGTAGCAACCATGGCTCTCCGGATACAGATGGTGGAATAGCTTCACGTTTGCGAAGCTGCTCAAGTGAAAGAATTTTTCTCCTGCGGACATTATCTAAAAATTCCCGCTCCGGATATAGCTTGTTGGTGTCTTTAGAAGCCCATTGAAGTTCTGTAGCAGTAAAGTTTTGGAGAGGAAGGTAAAAAGTTCTTGAGGCTACATGTAGCAATGGGCTTCGCTGCTGTGCATTGGCAACTGCTTCCCTAACTGCTTCAGCAAGCTTTTTGCCAATCCTTTCCGTAATCTTCTTCTGGTCTGTTCCTTTCGGTTGACTAACATCTATGTGATTGATATCTCCACAAGGTGCGGCGCCAAAAACAGACACCATTTGCTTACCAAAGGTTTCCCCCAGGTATTTATGAAGGTAAAACGGGTAGTCAGCGCTGAAATCGGTGCCTCCTTCAGTATCAGTGTGATTTGCGAAAACAGTTAGGGAGGCATGGTAATCTTTCTGCGCAACAGGGCGGAACATAACGAAGTGTACATCCGGATCAACAGGGCCAACCGGGTGTACAATTTTGGGGTTCTGCACACCTGGATTAAAACGAACTCGTCCATCAGTCATCAGGAATCTACGGTTGAAAGATATTCCGGCTGCCTGACTTATACCAGAGATAAGGTCCACTTCCTTAGCATCCTTATGCGCGGTAACAATGGCTTGGGTCATGCGCTGAATTAAAAGAGCGATATAACCTTTCTGATCTTCTGTGGTTAATTTGCCAGTTGCCTCCCGATCAGCATAGGCAGGCACAGGTTGACGGATAGAAGGTGCTGTATGGGTGTGGGTAGCTGCGACACTAATGTATTGGTAAGGAATACCAGTCTGTTTAGAAGCACGTTCCCGTACAAGCCGGATCAAATCCCGCGGGACAGCATTAAGGTCGCATATTAGAAGTGCACCCTGCATATCGCCTTGTCGAAAAACTAAAGACCTTGCGTAGAGTGGATTTTTAATACCCGTACCGTGTGTAATAATGCCTGCAAGCTCTCCCCTATAATGCGGATAACCGATCGGTGGGGTAATTTCAACCATTCCAACGCCCACCTTTATTGCATTAGTTCTAATGCTGTTTTGACAACTACCTGTTGATGCTGTTAATATGAGTATTAGAAGTATAACAGTATAGCAGCAAATGGTGGAGAGCCTGAAAGCATTCTGCCATCCAATGTTTTTCATATGCATAAATCCTTTCTTAAAACAAATTGTTGATACAAGAATATGATATAAGTATTTCAAGGCAGCAAGCAAAAATTTCTTTCAGGTTATAAGAAGCAGTACGGCACCTTTGCATTAGCAGTTAAGGTTACTTTTAAAAAGGACGGGTAGAAAAAAGGTTGCAAAGTTATTTTGTTGTAAGATCTTTTGTTTTTAGTGCATTAAGCATTTCAAGCGCTTTCTCAACTAAAATTTCCCCTGAACCTGGCGCTACTCTTGAACTCCAGGGTTCATAACTTCCTTCAACGTAAGCTTTACGATCAGCAATATAGCCAAGTGAACCATTAGCCAATTCAACTATCATGGTATTAGCATAGGGCGAACGGCTCTTGATGTACATGCCCAATTCAGTAAAAACTTCTGCAGGCAGACTAACAACCGCAAATGAATCACTCAAAGCAAAAACCTGTATTTCTGCATCAATAGGCTTGCCTTGCCTTTCAAACACTTCAATCGTTTTAAAAGCTTTTACAAAGTCGAAGAACGGAGCGGCATCCTGTTTTCCAAAACGGGCTGTAATTTCCCGCGCTGCAGGAACATCATCAGGAGATACTTCAGGAAGCGCCAGTTTTACGATCTGCCTTTTCACCCTTATAGCATTAATATTTAAAGGTGATAGTCTGGTGTACGTCTTAATAACTTCACCTGCAAGTACAGTTCCTATTCTTTGTGCTTCACCATGACCTTTTTGGGGATCTTTATTCTTTACATTAAGATGATTGATATTACCCGAACAACCTTGAGAAAAGGTTGTAACCATACCTTCACCTTTGAATTTGCCTAATATATTAGAGAGTGTAAAAGGAAGATCGGCAGAAATTTCAGTTCCGCCAACGTTATCGAGGTGAAGTGCAAAATTAACATAGGTTGAAATAGGCTTACCCGTAAGTGTTTCTGAATATAATACTACAACATCCGGATCAATTGGACCTGCAGGTTTAATGATCTTTGGATTTAGTTTGCCGGGGTTCCAGCCTACAGTTCCATCTGTCATAAAAAAACGACGATTAAAACTGATTGATTCTTCATGTCCGAGTCCAAAAGATATTTGGGCAGGTTGTAAAGCGTTATTCGCTTCGGTTATGCTTTTGGCAATAAGGCCTGGAAGCTTTGAAATATAACTATCAAGGATTTCTGCACTTTTACCTGTTGGGTTATATCTCATTTTAAACCCTGGAATTACAGGGCCGGTATGCGCATGGGTTGCGCTGATCATTATATGGTCGGCATCAATACCTAAAGATTTCTGGATTAGATTTCTCACCTCCGCTACAATTAGATCGCTGATACCAATCAGATCACAGGTAACAATGGCAACTTTAGAACCATCCTTTTCAATTACAAGCGCCTTTGCAAAAAGATCATCATGAATTTTATCAACACCACGTTCATAATAATAGCCCGCCATGGGTGTACCTACCGGTGGTGTTATTTTAACTGAAGCTGCACCAATTCTAACATCGGCAGCAAAAGCAGTTAATGTTAAGAACCATCCGGTTAGTAAAAGAAAACCTTTTTTGTTCCTTCCTTTGTTACAACTGCTCATTGCATGTTTTTAAATAAGTTCTTTAGTATTTAAAGTCTTTACTTTCTTAACAGCTTCTATATTTAAACAAACTATCATGGTACTGATCGTAGTCATCATGAAAACTAATACCCCGGGCTCTGATCCTTTGTACGGTCAAGGCCCTTATTCAAATCAAATTCAATAGTTGGGATTGGCCACAAAAGATGTTTATCAGCAACGTCACGGTTAATATTATTTTTCATCACTTCTTTAACGGTTCCTGAGCGTACCAGATCAAACCATCGTTTACCTTCAAGCTGTGTTTCATATCCACGTTCCAAAATAACTAAGTCTGTAAACGCCTTTTTGGTATTGTAATCTGCAAGTTTGTAATCAATGGCGGAAGGCTGTAATGGGTCTGATCCATAAGCCCGTCGTTTTACCATGTTTAGTTTTTCCATTGCATCGGCTGTAGGACCACTACCTGCCGCGGCAATCGCTTCAGCATAAATCAATAAAACATCTGCATACCGGTACGATGGTAAACTAAAGGTTGCTATAGTAGCAGTGGGATTGTTGTATTTTTTTGGTGAAATTATAGTTACCCCCGTCCGTGGAAACTCTGGTTGGTTAGCTAAGAAGGGATTGCTCCTGGTATCATTGTACCAGTTAAAGCGTTTACGTAAATCGTTGTCGTTCCAGGTGGTATAAAATTTAGCATTATTGTGCCAGTTAATGTTGCCAAAACCATTGGAACCAAACCACGGTGTTGTTATCTGCATAGTATGTAACACAATCTGGCTGGGACTTGTAACATTGTATTTGAGGTAAAAAATCTCTTCCGCAGAATTTGAACCCATTCCAAACACCTTATTAAAATCATCGGCAACAGTTACCTTTTCAAGAGAATGTTTACCCGAAACTATTACTTCATTAGCTTTTGAAGCAGCTTTATCATAAAGCGCCTGATAAAAATATACATCGGCAAGTAACGTTTTTGCTGCCCATTTGGAAGGTTTGCCAATAAGAGGGGCTTTATCAGGTAATTGCATTTCAGCAAAATCAAGATCACTGGTGATTAAAGCATACACCTGCTGTTTGGTAGCCTTAGGAATACTGCCCGATTCACTTAAATTTTCTTCTGTATGAAGGGGAACTCCACCCCAACCTCTTACCAACTGAAAATAGGCAAAAGCTCGCAGGAACTTTGCCTCGGCTACGTACACATTTTTTTGTGCATCGGTTAAAGCCTTACCATTAGGCGCGTTACTGATAACAAGGTTTGCATTAAGGATAGCTACGTAAAAAGAATTCCAAATGGGTATAAGATTATTTTCCCCCACCTTGTCAATACCCTGCATCGATTTAAAGGGGTCAAAATTTGCTGATCCACTCATTCCTGCTCCCCATTCTGCATGAGATTCCAATATTGAAATCCAAAACCCACTCATCTGG